>JAPLSF010000358.1 GCA_026398785.1 Pseudomonadota bacterium
AGGCCCGTGCCCGCCGAGTGGAGGGCGTGCAGCCAGCTCTTCAGCTCGTAGGTCTGACCCACCTTGCCGTCATACGCTTCGGACGCTGTGACGCCCATCGCGACGCGGTTGTTCTGGTCACTCGAGGCCGGGTTGTGGCAGATGATGCACATCGTCACGTTATCAACGCGGGTGTTGCCGTGCTGATAGAGCGAGCCGACATGGCACTTGAGGCACTGCCCGGTGTCTGCGATCAGACGCCGATCGGTCGCCTTGGCACCGGAGCCCACGGTGTACTCGTAGGTCGGGACCGGGACGCGCACGTACATCGAGTTGGCCACCGTACCGTCCGTGAACTTCCAGTTCGGCCCGAACTCGGTGGCCGCGAAGCCGTCCGGCAGGATCACCTGCGGCCTGCCTACCAGCGAGATGATGCCGCGCGTGCCGTCCGGCAGCGTGTCGCGCGGGATGCTCGTCGTCGCGGTGAACGGCGACGCCGCGAGGCAGGTGGTGTTGACGTTGGTGGCCGTGGCCCCGAACGAACCGGTCGCATACATGTTCACCGTAGTCGGCTGACCCGGCGAGGTCGCCTGGCCAAGGATGTAGTCGTCACCCTGCGCATAGCTGCGCACCACGCCCAGCTGGCCTTCGATGATCTTGGCCGTGAGGAACCCAGGCTGGAGCGCCGTCACCGTCAAGGCGCACGGATTCGTCGGGGCACCCGTGTACGTCGCCTCCCAGGAGATATTGAGCTTGCCCGCCGTCTTGTCGTCGACGACCTTGGTGATCTTCCAGGTGAAGTCCTTGCCCTGGGTGACCGAGGTATCGTCGCCGTCCCAGATGATGCCGACGCGCTCGGTCTCGAGACCGTTGTGGAACTGCGTGACGACGACCTTGGAGGACGCGACGCCGCCGGTCCTGTGGCAGGCCGTGCAGTCCTCGGTTGGCGCGAAGGTATTGTGGAAGGTCAAGCCGGAGGCCGTGAAGTCCCAACTGTCCATCGACTGGTGGCAGCTGTAGCAGTTCGGACCCGAAACCTTCATCTTGTTGGCTTCCGCGAGTGTGGCCGCGCTGTCGTGGCAGACGCTGCAGTTGGTCATGTAGGTCGGGTAGGAGACCTCGAAATTCTCTGGCGGGCCAAAAGCCGGTTTGAACTCATACGAGCCAGTGGGCATGTTCTCCGAATTATGGAGACCGTGGATTATTCCGACGAAGCTGTCCGGTATCCATGTGTACAGGCTGCCCGTGTGGCACACCACGCACTCCGAAACGACCATCGATGCGTAGGCGTACTGATCTGACGGCTTTTCCCCAGCGTGGGGAGCTATGCCCTGATCGCCGTGGCAGTTGTTGCAGGACTGGTTGCTGACGAGAGCGACACGCGGGGCGGCAGGATAGTCGCCCGACACGCTGATGTTCTTCGTCACGGCAACGTCCGAGATACGGAACAAGTACCGCGCATTTACGGGCGGTACGGGCAGAGCGGGCGGAGCGCCACCCAGAAGCTTGATGGAGTAGTTACCATTCCCGAGGTCAGTCACCACAGCAAGGGGAGGGGCAGGAGAATCAGGGAGGAAGCTGGTCTGCACACCACCCTCCGCCAGTCGATAAGCAGTGCGCACGTTGGTAAAGCCCGTTGCGGCTTCACCGTCGATTTTGACGTTATAGGTGACGTCCAGATCGGCGCCATTCCCATTCACCGCGAACGCGACGCCAGTGACCGCAACCTGCCCGGTGAGGGCATGCACTTGGTCAACAGCGGCCAGCGAGCCGGTGTCATGGCAGACGCCACAGGACTCGCGCGGCTCGATCTTGGCAACTCCCGCGGGACCCGTGGCGCCCGTGGCGCCCGTGGCACCCGTGGCACCCGGAGTTCCGGCCGTTCCCGCAGGGCCAGAGGGGCCAGCTGCCCCGTTCTTGCCATCGTCGCCAGAGCAACCGGCTAAGCCGATGCCCAGCGACAAAAGCGCGATGAGCGGCACGAATCCACGTGCGCCCCGAAGCTTTGCAAGTCTCATGTTTGACTCCCTCACTCGGCTTGCGCCGAGACGAAAAAACTGGGCAGTGCGTCCAGTCCGAATTTTGTCG
>JAPLSF010000065.1 GCA_026398785.1 Pseudomonadota bacterium
CCGGACTCAGACTGGGCGCGGAATTTCGGCGAGGGCAGCCCGGGCGCGGGTCGAATCGATGCCCATCTGGACGACCAGTGCGTCCAGCGACTCGAACTTCTGCTCGGCTCGCAGCCAGCGCAGGAAATCGACGCTCAGGTACTTGCCGTAGAGGTCGCCCGCGTAATCGAACAGGTGCACTTCGAGCAATGGATCGGTGCCGTTGACCGTCGGGCGCGTCCCGAGGCTGACCACGGCAGGATGATCCTTGAGACCGGCACCACTGACACGCACGGCCAGGATGCCCCACAGCGGCACCACCTTGCGATGCAGGGCGAGGTTCGCCGTGGGATAGCCGAGCGTGCGGCCGAGCTGCACGCCGCGCCGTACTCGACCGGTCATGCGGTACGGCCGGCCGAGCAAGTGGGCGGCACGCTCCATGTCGTTGCGGCCGAGTGCTTCGCGCACGAGCGAGCTGCTGGCACGTTCGCCCGCGACGAGAAACTCGCCCACCTCCTCCACCGAGAACCCGTGCCGCTCACCGGCCGCGCGCAGCGAGTGGATGTTGCCTTCACGCTTGCGCGCGTAATGAAAGTCGTGGCCCACCACCATGTGCCGCACGCCGAGGCCTTCCACCAGCAGCTGCTGCTCGAACTCCGCAGCGCTGAAGTTGCGCATGCGTGCGTCGAATCGCAGCACCACGACGCGGTCGACCCCATAGAGCGCGAGTGCTTCGAGCTTCTCACGCAACCGCATCAGCCGCGCAGGCGCGGTTGCGCCTTCGAAAAACTCGCGCGGTGTCGGCTCGAACGTAACCACGGTGACAGGCACGCCGAGTTCATCGGCCTTGCGCCGCGTGGCCTGAAGCATGTGCTGGTGGCCCCGATGCACCCCGTCGTAATTGCCGATCGTCGCGACGCAGCCGCGGTGCTCCGGACGCAGGTTGTGCAGTCCACGGACGAGTTCAAGCGGACGACTCACGACGACGCGTTCCCGGGCCGCGGCGGCACCACGATCTGCTGGTGGCGCAGGTTGCGCAGGCGCATGCCCAGCACGTACAGCGTGCCGAAATATATGCCCGCTCCGCCGACGACCAGCACGCCCATCCAGCCGACACGGTGCCACGCGTTCATCTCGAGCCAGTGCTGCGTGTCACCCGCGACGAACCACAGGAAGATGCCCATCAGCACATTGCCGGCGAGAACCTGCACCAGCGTCTGGCGCCAGCCCTTGGAATGATGCAGCACGTGCTGCTTGCGCAGCCCGCGGTAGAGCCGCGTGGCATTGAACCAGGCGCCGATGCCGTTGTTCAGCGCGAGCAGCGCGTGCAGGCCCGGCAGGCCCGGGTAGATGAAGGCCAGCGGCAGCACGACGGCGAGGTTCAATCCCATGTTCACGGCGAGCGACTGCACGCCGATCTTCACGGGTGTCTTCGTGTCCTGCCGGGCGAAGAAGCCCGGCGCCAGCACCTTGACCATGCTGAAGCCCATGAGGCCGCTCGAGTACGCCATCAGCGCGAGCGTGGACATGCGCACGTCCTGCTCGTCGAACTTGCCGTAATGGAAGATCGCAATCGTTAGCGGTCCGGCCAGGATGAGCAGCGCCACTGTGGCAGGCAGCACCACGATGGTCGTGAGCTTCACGGCCCAGTCGAGCGTCGAGGCGAAGCGCTCCGGCGACTGCGAGGAGTGATGTGCCGCAAGCCCGGGCAGGATCACGGTGGCGAGCGCGATGCTGAACACGCCGAGCGGAAATTCGACCAGCCGATCCGCGTAATACAGCCAGGCGATGCTGCCCGTGGCGAGGAACGAGGCAATCAGGGTGTCGAGCAGCAAGGCCACTTGCGACACGGACGAACCA
>JAPLSF010000005.1 GCA_026398785.1 Pseudomonadota bacterium
CCCGAACAGATCATCGACTACCTCGCGCTCGTCGGCGACGCCTCGGACAACATTCCCGGCGTGCCGAAGGTTGGCCCGAAGACGGCCGCGAAGTGGCTCAACGAGTACCGCACGCTCGACAACCTGCTCGAGAACCAGGACCGCATCGAAGGCAAGGTCGGCGAAAGCCTGCGCGCGTCGACGACGGATCTCGCGCTGTCGCGCGAACTGGCGAAGATCCGCTGCGACGTGCAGCTCGAGGTCGGTCCCGAGCAACTGCGTCGCCACGAACCGGACGTGGCCAGGCTGCGCGAAATCTACACGCGGCTCGAACTGCGTTCGCTGCTGAAATCACTCGACTCCACTTCCTCCACTTCCGCGCCTTCCGCTCCTTCCTCCCCTTCCTCCCCTTCCTCCCCTTCCTCCCCTTCCGCCAACGGCTGGGCGCCCGGTCGCAACTACGAACTCGTGCTCGAGTCGGAACACTTCGACCGCTGGCTCGACGCACTGCGCGCCGCCGACGTCTTCGCGTTCGACACGGAAACGACATCGCTCGACTACATGCAGGCAGAGATCGTCGGCGTCTCGTTCGCGGTCGAACCCGGGGCTGCGGCCTACGTGCCGCTCGCGCACACCTATCCCGGCGCGCCGGATCAGCTGAGCCGTGCCGAAGTGCTGCAGCGGCTGCAGCCGCTGCTCGAGGACGAGCGTCGCGGCAAGCTGGGTCATCACCTGAAGTACGACGCGCACGTGCTGCGCAACCACGGCATCGAACTGCGTGGCATGCGCTTCGATACGATGCTGGAATCGTACGTGCTGAACAGCACGGCGACGCGCCACGACCTGGACTCGGTGGCGCAGCTGTACCTGGGTGTCGAGACGATCCATTACGAGGACGTCGCGGGCAAGGGCGCGAAGCAGCTCAATTTCAGCGACGTCGCCGTCGAAACCGCCGCGGAGTATTCGGCCGAGGATTCCGACGTTGCGCTGCGCCTGCACCGCACGCTCTGGCCACGGCTCGAGGCGGTGCCTGCGCTCGCCCGGCTGTACCAGGAGATCGAGCAGCCGCTCGTGCCCGTGCTGCTCGACATGGAACACTGCGGCGTGCTGGTCGATGCGCAGATGCTCAGGCGCCAGAGCCATGAACTCTCGCGCAGCCTCGTCGAACTCGAAAAGCGCGCGCATGCAGCGGCAGCGCAGCCTTTCAACCTCGAGTCGCCGAAGCAGCTGCAGGAAGTGCTGTTCGGCAAGCTCGGGCTGCCGGTGAAGCGCAAGACGCCGACGGGACAGCCGTCGACGGCCGAAGACGTGCTCGAGGAACTGGCGGACGAATTCGAACTGCCGCGGATCATCCTCGAGTACCGTGGCCTCGCGAAGCTGCGGTCCACGTACACCGACAAGTTGCCGGAGCAGATCAATCCACGCACGGGCCGCGTTCACACCTCGTATCACCAGGCCGTGGCGGCAACGGGTCGCCTGTCGTCGACCGACCCGAACCTGCAGAACATCCCGATCCGCACGGCGGAAGGCCGCCGCATCCGGCAGGCATTCGTGGCGCCGCCGGGTCACGTCCTGATCGCGGCCGACTACTCGCAGATCGAACTGCGCATCATGGCGCACCTGTCGGGTGACGCCGGCCTGCTCGACGCATTCGCGCATGACCGCGACATTCACCAGGCAACCGCTGCCGAAGTGTTCGGAGCACCCTCGCCCGACCAGGTCACGCCCGACCAGCGGCGTGCGGCGAAGGCGATCAACTTCGGACTCATCTATGGCATGTCCGCCTTCGGGCTCGCGCGTCAGCTCGGTATCGAACGCGGCGCGGCGCAGCAGTACGTGGACCTGTACTTCCAGCGTTACCCGGGCGTGAAGCGCTACATGGACGAGACGCGCGCGATGGCACGCGAGCAGGGTTTCATCGAAACCGTGTTCGGACGCCGGCTCTACTTGCCCGAGATCCGGTCACGCAATGCGCAGATGCGGCAGTACGCCGAGCGCAGCGCGATCAACGCGCCGATGCAGGGCACGGCGGCGGACATCATCAAGCGCGCGATGATCGAGGTGCACCGGTGGCTGTCCGGCCAGCCGCACGCGCGTCTCATGATGCAGGTGCACGACGAACTCGTGCTCGAAGTGGCGGAAGATCGCGTCGACGGCGTGCTCGCTGAATTGCGTGGGCACATGATGGCCGCGGCCGATTTGCGGGTTCCGCTCAAGGTCGAAGTCGGCGTGGGCAAGAACTGGGACGAAGCGCACTGAAGTTAGCCACGGTGCGTCCGTCGAAACAGCCGTAAAATGGCGCATCCGGGCGTCCCGCCCAGTCGAGGAGACACATCATGCGCAAGACCACCTTCGCCGCCGCGCTCGCGGCTGCATGCGGCCTGCTCAGCCTGCCCGCCCTGGCTGCCGACAACGGCATCTATCTCGGCGCCAGCGTCGGCCAGAGCAGCGTGCAGTACGACGACTTGAACCTTAATTTCGATGCCAGTGCGACGGGCTTCAAGGCCATTGCCGGCTGGCGCTTCCTCGACTGGCTGTCGGTCGAGGGCAACTACGTCGACCTCGGCTCTGGCGACGACAATGTGGCCGGCGAGAAAGTGAAGTCTGACGTCAATGGCGTATCACTGTCGGCGGTGGGTTTCGTGCCCATCGGTCCAGTCGACCTGTTCGCGCGCGTCGGCGCGATCAACTGGAATGCGGATCTCGAGGCTCCGGGTCTCGGCATCAAGGGCAGCGACGACGGGACCGACCTGACGTACGGCGTCGGTGCGCAGTTCCGCGTGTGGAGCCTGAGCATCCGCGGCGAGTACGAGATATTCGACATTTCCAATGCGGACACGGTCGACATGTTCTCGATCGGTGTCACGTGGACGTTCCTGTAATCTAACCCATTGACCTGCAACGGATAATTGGTGGGTTGGGCACGGGAAGAAACCCGGCTGGATGCAGCCGGAACTTTCCCGGCGCGACCCCCTCTAATCTGCTTGAGCGTCCTTGTGACGCTTGGCGTCGGCCTACCTCCCTGGGCCCGACGTCTGCCCGGTCATCCCCCATTACCGGGTTGATTAACCCCGGCCGGACCGATTGGTCCTGCCGGGGTTTCTTTTGTGCGCTTGCCCTCGAGCAGCTTTTCCAGCGCGCCGCGCGCTTCCTGCACACCGTCCCCTGAGTGCGCGGAGAACAACTGCACCGTGACCAGGCCGTCTTGCGGCAGTTTGCGGCGGACTCCCTGCAACGCATTACCCGCCGCACCCCGGCCGAGCTTGTCGGCCTTGGTCAGGAGGATGTGCACCGGCAAGCCGCGCGACGAAGCCAGCGCCAACATGTCCTGGTCGTGGTCGGTCATTGGATGCCGCACGTCCATGACCACGATCGTGCCCTGCAATGCGGCGCGCTTGGCGAAATAGCCCTCGAGCAGCGTGCCCCAATGGGCCCGCATGCTGCCCGCCACCTTGGCGAAGCCGTAACCCGGCAGGTCGACGAGCCGGCGGCCCGACTGCAGCTCGAAAAAATTGAGCAGCCGGGTGGCGCCCGGACTCTTGCTGGTCCGGGCCAGCCCCTTGCGCTGGGTGATCGCGTTGATGGCGCTCGACTTGCCTGCATTTGAGCGGCCGGCCACCGCGACTTCGACGCCCGTATCCGGGGGCAGCTGCCCCAGTTTGTTCGCGCTGGTGAGGAATCGGACTTCGGGGTATGCGGCCATGCTTCCTGCCAGTGGGACGCGCCCACGACGCGCGAAAGCCTTAGTGTACAATTTGCGGCTTGCCCGGCAGGCCGCAGAACAGCACAGTCCCCGGCCTTTCTGCGCCCGGCGCCCGTTCGGTTCTTGGGAGTGGATTCAGATGACCGCGAAGTTCGCCGCCCTCACGCTGGTTGCCGTGCTCGGCTGGACCGGCTCCGCCCACTCAGCAGGCACCGTCGAAGCCGGCCAGGCCAAGTCGGCCACCTGCATGGCCTGCCACGGCATGGACGGCAACAGCGCGAATCCCGAATGGCCGGCGCTCGCGGGCCAGCATTCGTCGTACATCATCAAGCAGCTCAAGCACTTCAAGGCCGGTGAGCGGCAGAACGCGCTGATGAGTCCGATGGCCATGATCCTGGCCGACCAGGACATGGAAGACCTCGCTGCGTACTTCTCGTCGCAGACGCTGAAGCCGACGGACGAGACAGAGCCCTCGAAGCTCAAGCTCGGCCAGAGTATCTACCGTGCCGGCATCGCGTCGAAGGGCGTGCCGTCGTGCGCCGGCTGCCATGGCCCGAGCGGCCACGGCATCGCGGGCGCCGCGTTCCCGATGATCGGCGGCCAGCACGCGGTGTACGCGGCGATCCAGCTGCGCAATTACAAGTCGGGCGCCCGCGCCACGGACCCGAACTCGATGATGCGCACGATCACGTCCAGGCTCACGGACGAGGAAATCGATGCCGTCGCCTCGTACCTGCAGGGCATGCGTTGAACCTCGCGGCCCGTCGTCGGTCAGAAGCCACCATGAACGAGCAGACCTTTGTTTCTTGGGCCCGGCAGGCGTTCGCCACCGGCGTGCTGTTGCTGGCGGCCGGCACGGCCTCCGCCGCTTTCGAACCCCAGCAGGGCGTGCACTACAAGCTGCTGACGCCTGCGCAGCCGACCAACGTCGCGCCCGGCAAGGTCGAGGTGGTCGAGGTGTTCTGGTATGCCTGCGGCCATTGTTACCTGCTCGAGCCCAAGCTCGAAGCCTGGAGCCGCAGCGGCAAACCCGTTAACGCCGAACTCGTGCGCTTGCCTGCCACCTGGAACAACACGCTCAAGACGCACGCGCGCGTCTTCTACACGATGGAACTGCTCGGCAAGCAGAACCTGAACCCCGAGATCTGGCGTGAGATCAACGTGAAGGGCAATCGGCTCGATACTCCTGCAGCGATCGAGGCGTTCTTCACGTCGCGCGGCGTCAGCAAGGCCGATTTCCAGAAGGCATTTGCGAGTTTCGCGGTCGACTCCAAGATCATGAAGGCGGAAGACCTCAACCGTCGCTACAAGATCGCAGGCACCCCCACGGTGGTCGTGAACGGCAAGTACGTCACCGACGTCAGCATGGCCGGCAGCGAGGACAAGCTGTTCGAAGTGATCAATGCGCTGGTAGCCAGGGAAAAGCCGACGAACTGATTGCAGCCGCAATACGCGCGCGAGGGTTTTTCGCTGCGCCCTGTGTTACAACGGCGGCCGGACTTCAGGCGGATTTCCTGATGCTGCGCTTATTGATTCCCACCGGCAGCGGCTACACCTGGGTCGAGCACGCCCCGCCGGCGCCCTTTCCGGATGAATTCCTGTGGGCGGACCTGTTCGAGCCTACTCCGGAGGAAGAGCGCGCCGTCGAGGCGCTGCTCACCGTCGACGTGCCCACGCGCGACGAGATGAAGGAAATCGAAACCTCCAACCGCCTCTATGAAGAGGGCGGCGCCGTGTACATGACGGCGACGGTCGGCAGCAAGCTCGACAGCGAGCGCCCGGAGAGCAGCGCCATCACGTTCATCCTTGCCAACGGGCGGATGATCACCAACCGCTACGTCAACCCGACGCCCGTGCAGCGCTTCATGCAGTTCGTCGAGCGCTCGCCCGCGGCGTGCACGTCATCTGCCACGCTGTTCTCCGGACTCCTCGAAGCCTTCGTCGAACGTATCGCCGACCTGCTCGAACGCGTGCAGACTGAACTCGACGGGGTCTCGTTCGCGATCTTTCCACGTGGGGGCGCAACCTCGCCGAGCAGTGCCGACCTGCACGCCCTGATCCGCCAGATCGGCGCCGACGGCGACCTGGTCTCGAAGGCGCGAGAAAGCCTCGTGAGCTTCCAGCGCATCCTGATGTACGTGCAGCAGACCCCGAACCTCGATCTCTCGTCGGACCAGCGCAATCGCTTCAAGTCGACGCTGCGCGACGTGCAGTCGCTGTCGGACCACGCGTCGTTCCTGGGCAGCAAGATCCAGTTCCTGCTCGACGCGGTGCTCGGGCTGATCAACCTCGAGCAGAACAACATCATCAAGATCTTCTCGGTTGCAGCCGTGATGTTCCTGCCGCCGACGCTGGTTGCGAGCATCTACGGCATGAACTTCCACTTCATGCCGGAACTCGACAAGCACTGGGGATACCCGATGGCGCTGCTGGCCATGCTGTTCTCGGCGCTGGTGCCTTACGTCTACTTCCGCCGCAAGGGCTGGCTGTAGTCCGGCCCGCCACTCACCGATGACGCCGGGCGTGTACCTCGCCCTGACCGCGACGATCGCGGTGGCGGCGCTCACTCCCGGCCCGGCCGTCACGGCCATCGTTGCGCGCGCGATCACCGATGGCATCCGACCCGCCCTGGCGATCAATGCAGGCGTCGTCACGGGCGACCTGCTGTTCTTCGCGCTGGCTGCCGCCGGCATGGCCGCAGCGGCACACTCGCTCGGCGAGCTGTTCACCGTGCTGCAATGGCTGGGCGCTGCGTACCTCGTCTGGACCGGCATCCGGCTCTGGCGTTTCACGCCACGTGCCGCGGCATCCGCAGGTGGCACTGCGCCCGAGTCTCATTTCTGGCGTAACTACGGCGCCGGGCTGCTGCTGATGTTCGGGCACGTGCAGGCGATGTTCTTCTATGCCGCACTGCTGCCGGGCTTCGTCGACTTTTCCCGTCTCACGGCGTGGGACATTGCCCTGGTCGCGCTGACGCTGGTTGCCGTGATCGGGGGCATCAATGCGGGATACGCCATGCTTGGCGCCCGTGCCCGCCATTTCTTTGCCGATGCGCGTGCCCAGCGGACGCTGCACCGCGTGGCGGGTACGCTGATGCTGCTCGCCGCGTTCCTGGTCGCCACTCGGGTGTAGGATTACCGGCATGGCCAAACCCACGATCAACAACATGGCGGTGTTCTGCGATTTCGAGAACGTCGCCCTCGGCGTGCGCGATGCGCGTTACGCGAAGTTCGACATCGACAAGGTGCTTGAGCGCCTGCTGCTGAAGGGCAGCATCGTCGTCAAGAAAGCGTACTGCGACTGGGAGCGGTACAAGGAGTTCAAGGGGCCGATGCACGAGGCCTCGTTCGAGCTCATTGAGATCCCGCACGTGCGCATGTCGGGCAAGAACTCGGCCGACATCCGCATGGTCGTCGACGCGCTCGACCTCTGCTACACCAAGTCGCACGTCGACACGTTCGTGATCGTGAGCGGCGATTCGGACTTCTCGCCGCTGGTGAGCAAACTGCGCGAGAACAACAAGCTGGTGATCGGCGTCGGAGTGAAGAGTTCGACGTCGGACCTGCTGATCGCCAACTGCGACGAGTTCATCTATTACGACGATCTCGTGCGCAAGGAAGAGCAACGGAGCCGACGCAAGAAGCAGCCCTCCGCGGCACCCGCTGGCAAGCAGACTGCCGCGGGGAGACAAGCCCCACAGTCCGCAGGGCCTGCACCCGCACCCATACAGGCATCCGATGCAGCCGACGCGCCTGCCTCGGCAGCCGAGCCATCACGCAAGACTCCTTCCCGCGCCAAGTCCGAGGACGAGAAGAAGCAGGAAGCGTTCGACCATGTGCTCGCCACCATCGAAGCGCTGGCGGACGAACGCGAAGCCGACGAGAAGATCTGGGGCTCGATGATCAAGCAGACGCTGAAGCGCCAGCGCCCCGGGTTCAACGAGAGCTACCACGGCTTCCGCAGCTTCAACCAGCTGCTCGAGGAAGCGCGCGACCGCAAGCTCATCGAGTTGGAAAAGGACGAGAAGTCGGGCGGTTACGTCGTCAGGGCAGTGACCTGACTGGCGCATGGCTGACGTTTTCATTTCGTATGCTCGCGGCGACAAAGCTCGCGTAGCGCCGCTCGTGGCGGCGATCGAAGGGAAGGGCTGGACGGTCTGGTGGGACCCGGAAATCGACGCCGGGCAGCAGTTCGACGACCAGATCGAAGCCGAACTGCTGGCGGCCGCAGCGGTGGTCGTGGTCTGGACCGCGACCTCGGTCGGCTCACGCTGGGTGCGAGGCGAAGCAAGGGAAGCCGCCGATCGCAACATCCTCGTGCCGGTGCGATTCGATGCGGCTCGCCTGCCGATGGACGTGCGCGCGATTCATACCATTGACCTCGACCAGTGGGGCGAGGATACGGCCAGTGCAGCGTTCCAGGACCTTGCACGGGCCCTCGAGTCGATGATCACGCGCCAGCGCAAAGCGACCGCGGGGACCCAGCCCGCCGCCGGAGCCGCGACGCCGGCAGCCCCCGCCCAACCGCGCATTTCGATCTGCGTGCTGCCGTTCTCCAACATGAGCGGCGATCTGGAGCAGGAATACTTCAGCGACGGCATCAGCGAAGACATCATCAC
>JAPLSF010000272.1 GCA_026398785.1 Pseudomonadota bacterium
TCACCAATGTGCCCGGTTCGCAGTCTCCGCTGTATATGAACGGCGCGCGGCTCACGCACCAGTTCGGCATGGGGCCCGTCACGCACGGGTTGGGCCTGTTCATCGCCGCCCACAGTTACAACGGCATCGTCAGTTTCTGCATCACGGCAGACCGACAGCTGGTACCCGACGTCGACGTCCTGGTCCGCTGCCTCGAGGAGTCGTTCAGCGAGTTGAAGAAGTCGCGGCGCGTTTCTGCCAACTCCGTTAACACGCGCACGCTCAAGCGTACGGCGCGTACTCCCCGTAAGGCCAGACCATGAAACTGCTGCTGTTTAGCGTCGGCCTGCTGCTGGCCGGCGTCACAACGCTCTATTGGTTGCGACCGCGACTGCTCTTCGATGTCGTGCAGGGTTTGTTGCGGCGTCGCGCTGCACTGTCCCGCAAGTCGGTCCGCGTCGGTGACATCGATTGGCCGTACCTGGACGGCGGTAAGGCGACGGGTGAGCCGGTCGTGCTGGTTCATGGCTTTGGCGGCGACAAGGACAACTGGACCCTCTACGCGCGGCATCTCACGCCGCACTGGCGGGTGATCTGTCCTGACTTGCCGGGGTTCGGTGACAACGACCGCAGCGTGGCTCGCGACTACCGTGTGCAGGCTCAGGCACGGCGACTGTGCGAATTCCTCGACGCGCTGGGTGTCGATCGTTGTCACCTCGCCGGCAACAGCATGGGCGGTTTTGTCGCGCTGCGGTTCGCGCTCGATTTCCCCGTGCGACTGGCGTCGCTGACGTTGCTGGACAACGCGGGTGTGGCTGGGACAGGCATCAGCGACCTGCAGCAGGCGATCAAGCGAGGCGAAAATCCACTCGAGCTCAAGACGATGGCGGACGTCGATCGGCTGCTGACTTTCGTCTACCACAGGCCGCCCTTCATGCCGCGCCAGTTCAAACGAGTGTTGCTCGACGATGCGCTGGCCAATGCGCAGGTGCTCGAAAAGGTCTTCTGGACCCTTGCCGACGAGGGCATCGCGGGAGTGCTGAACGCGCGACTGGGCGAAGTGCGGACACCGACCTTGATCGTATGGGGCCGGCACGACCAGTTGATCGACGTAAGCGTCGTCGACGAACTGCGGCGCGGCATCACGAACAGCGTTGCCGTGATCATGGAGCATGTCGGACACGTCCCGATGCTGGAGGCCCCGCAGGAAACGGCCGAGCACCACCTGGCACTGTTGGCGCGGGCGTCAGGCTAGCCGCGCACCCGTCAGCTGTTCCGACAACGTCCAGAGTTGCTCCGCTGCGTCGCGATCGACCGCCCACGGGCGCACGCCTGCGGCGCCTTTGTCCTCGGGCGGGACGGCGCGGGCGACGTCGCAATCTTCGCAGTAAAGCCCGCCAAGGCCTGCGAGTTGCGGACTGGTGGCGGCCCATACCGTGGTGGCCGCACCTTGCTCGACCGTCTTGAAGATCGGGTTCACGACGCCATCCGCCGTGACCCAGCCCATCGCGACCTGCTCTTCGATCGGCAGTGAACGCTGCAGGTCGGTCATGATGCCGCCCAGATGCACTGCAAACGCGCGGATGCCGTGCGCGCGGCCTCGCTCATCCACGCCGAGCGCGCAGAGGCTGTTGGCCGTTTTCGCCTGACCATAGGCGATCCATTTGTGATACTCGCGACCCACGAAGTTTGGATCCTCGAAGTTCATGGGCGTGATGCGATGCCCAAGCGAGGAGAGCATGACGACGCGCGCGCCATGGGCAGCCACCAGCGCCGGCCAAAGGCGGCAGAGCAACTGGAAGTGTCCGAGTTGATTGGTTGCGAACTGGCTCTCGTAGCCGCGGCTGTCGCGCTCGAGCGGGCAAGCCATGATCGCCGCATTGCAGATCAGGATGTGCAGTTCGCCATGGTGTGCCAGCCAGTTCCTGGCGAAGGCGTCGATGGACTTCGGGTCCATCAGGTCGAGCGCAGCGAGTTCAACGCTGGCGATACCTGCCAACGCGACTCGCGCCTTGTCCGGTGTACGAGCCGGCACGGTGATGCGGGCGCCGGCTGCCGCGAGGGCGCGCGTGGTCTCGACGCCGATTCCGGAATAGCCGCCCGTGACGATGACGTTGCGACCGGTGAGGTCGATGCCGGCGAGCACGTCGGTCGCGGTTGAACGCATGCCGAAACCCGAAGGGAGGGGCGTCTGTGCCGTCATGACTCGTTCCCGCCCTTGCTGGATTGCCTGGACGAAGTCAGGATAGGAGCCCGCGTTCGATTGTGCAAGCGACCGGTCCATGCCGGCGCAGGAGCCGACCCTTGCGAGTCACGATGCCCACGCCCGCGCAGGTACGACAGCTTCCCGAGCTGGTACGGGTGCGCGTGCCGAAGGACTGGGAAGACCTGAACGGCCACGTCAACGTGAAGCATCATCTGACGATGTACGACCTGACGAGCGACCCATTGCTCGAGTTGCTCGGCATCAGCGAGGAATGGGTTCGCACGCAGCGAATCGGTCTTTTCGATCTCGAGCACCACATCTGGTTCCTGAACGAGGTGCACGTGGGCGAGGAGGTGTCGCTGTTCCTGAGCTTCACCGCCCGCAACGAAAAACGCGTGCAGGGTCACGTGTTCCTGCTCAACGTCACGCACGACCGGCTCGCGAGCGTCGTCGAGTTCGTTTCTGCGTCCACCGATCTGGACGCTCGGCGCACCGTGCCGCTGCCTGCCGTCATCGCGAACGGCATCGATGTGTTGATGGCGCGCCAGCGCACCCTCGACTGGACTGCACCGCTGAGCGGCGCGATTTCCATCTGAACGCTGCGGGGAACTGCATCCCATGTTCGACGACCTGATACGTCTCGCCCTCGCCGATGCCGCGCTGGTCTTCGGCTCGTTCATCCTGCTGTGGGTGATCAGCTTGGGCGTGCGCGATTCGAGCCTCGTCGACATCTGGTTCGCGCCGTGCATCGGTGCAGCTGCCGTGCTCGGAGTCTTCGTCGCACACGGCGCCGAACCACGCCGCATCCTGATTGCCGTGCTCGCGGTTTTCTGGTCAGCGCGACTGGGAGGCTACCTGGCCTGGCGCAACTGGGGCCGCGAAGACCCGCGCTATGCGCGCCTGCGCAAGCACGTCGAGGACCAGGGTGGAAACTTCGCGTGGCACAGCCTGACGCGCATCAATCTCTACCAGGGTGCAATTGTCTTCGTCGCCATCGCGCCTTTCCTGGTGACGCAGACGGCGCCGACGCCGGAAGCGCTTGGCCCTCTGGCCTGGCTCGGTACGGCGCTGGTGCTGATCGGTGTTGCTTTCGAGGGAACCGCGGATTGGCAACTCACGCGCTTCAAAGCCGTGGCCGCCAATGCAGGCAAGGTGCTGGACACCGGCCTGTGGCGCTACTCGCGGCACCCCAATTACTTTGGTGAAACCTGCGTGTGGTGGGGTTACTGGCTCGTGGCCTGCGAACACCCGTGGGGATGGTTCACCGTGTTCTCGCCTGCACTCATGACGTGGTCGATCCTCGGCCTGATGGGCAAGGAACTCGTCGAGCGGCGCATGCTCAAGAAGCGCCCTGGGTATGCAGACTACGTGCGACGCACCAGCGGCTTCTTTCCCTGGCCGCCACGTCGTTGAGCGACGGGCTGCCGCGCCGCGCCGCGAATCTGGACTTCGCGTGCTTCGACCGCTGCGCCGCAACTGCCGCAGACGACCTTGACGCGAAGTCGTTTCCCGCAAGGGCGGTGCCGCAGGAGCAGCCCCGGACCGTGCGGAGAGGCAATCCAGTGGGTGCCCCAGTCGTGCATCGCGATCGTGAACTGCAGCAGGTCCCAGCCTTTGTCCGTCAGGTGGTATTCGTGACGCGGCGGATGGTCCTGGTAAAGACGCTGTTCGATCACGCCGGCGGCCAGCAGACGACGCAGCCGGTCGGCGAGAATGTTGGTCGCGATGCCGAGCGCGGCATTGATGTCGTCGTAGCGGTGCAGGCCGAAGAAGAGGGCGCCGACGAGCAACGCCGTCCAGCGGTCGCCGACGGTGTCGACGCTGTGGAACATCGTCGTGTCGACGCCATCGCCGTTCGACGAGGCCGCACTTTCGCGACGGCGCGTGAAGGTCGGCGGAGGCGGGTAGCTGTGCGCACCCGGGCCCGGCTTGAACACCATGTCGCGCCAGCCGACGCCGGTTTCGCAGTGCGCGCAGACCAGGTTCGGGTGCAGGGATTTGCCGCAGGCCGTGTGGATGAGCTTGGGCGGCAAGCCGAACTCGCCACCCCAGCGGCTTTCCCACGTCCACATGCAGAGCGCGACGGGATGGAAGGCGAGTCCTTTCTCGGTGAGTCGGTATTCGAGCCGGCTCGGTGCGCTGCCGTACGGGCTGCGGTACAACAGCCCCGAATCCACCATCGCATTGAGTCGCGCGGTCAGGGTGCCGCGGGACGCGCCGGTGCGGCGCCGCAGGTCTTCGAATCGACGGACACCGAGAAACGCGTCGCGCATGAGCAGAAACGACCAGCGGTCGCCCACGACCTGCAGCGCACGCGCGACCTCACCGCTGTGCAGCAGGACACGCACGGTCTCGATGTCGCGGGGGCGCCGTGTACGCCGTGCGGTCTTGCTGGTCGCCATCGTTTGATATCGTCAGTCTAAAGTCGCAAGTCTAGCATCGGGCGGCGGGCGTTCATCCCGTCGTCGACAACGTCCCGGGGGGCACATGAATTATCAGCAGCTCAAGAAAATTGTCGGCTTCTACAGCCGGTTCACGGCCAGCTTCACCCAGGTGGGGTATCGCTGGCGCAGCCTGTCATGGGACAAGTTCACCCCGGATTACCACGGCCAGCACTGGCTGGTCACCGGCGGCTCGGGCGGCATCGGCCGACACATCGTGCTGGAGGCCGCGCGAGCCGGGGCGACCGTCACTGCCGTCGCGCGCAGCGAGTCGAAACTCGGGACATTGCGCGACGATGCGCGGAAGGCTGGCATTGCCGGCGTCGAGACCGAATGCTGCGACTTCACGCTGCAGTCCGACACCGAGCGTCTGCTGCGGCGGCTCGATGCGTCCGGCCGCAAGGTCGACGTGCTCGTCAACAATGTCGGCGTCCTGCTCGACGATCTCTCGGTGACGGCGGAGGGTCGCGAAAGCTCGTTCGTCTCGAACCTGCTGAGCCACTACCAGCTGACCGAAGGGCTCATTCGCACCGGCCTGCTGGCCGGGCCGAGGGCCACGGTGATCAACATGACGTCGGGCGGCGGCTACAACATGCCGCTGATGGTCGCCATGCTGAACGTCACCGATCCTGCGAAGTACAATGGCGTGTTCGCGTACGGCTTTCACAAGCGTGCGCAGATGGTGCTGAACCAGCACTGGCGCGACACGCATGGATCGCGCGGCATCGCTTTCTACGTGATGCATCCCGGCTGGGCCGACACGGATGGCGTGAAGCGATCATTGCCAAGGTTTCGGAAAATCCTTCGGCCGATCCTGCGCGATGCGGCCGCGGGCGCCGATACGGCGCTCTGGCTGGCCGGCACACGTCCCGCACAGCCCGAGCACGAACTCGTCTGGTTCGATCGTGCCATCCGCCCCGCGCACGTCTACGAGCGCACGCGCGCTACCAAAGACACGCCACGATCGCTGGTGGCGTATCTCGAGTCCGAACTCGCGCGTCAGCCGACTGCGAGCGCCTGAGGCCAGAGCTTGTCGCCGGTGATCCAGGAAGCGTGGAAACCGGCGGCAACCCGTCCCGGCAGGCTCACGCGCGCGAGCGGGCCTGCAGTGATCCGCTTGGCGTCGAAGATCCAGGCCTCCGAGCGGTAATCCTGGATGTTGGTGGCCAGCGTAATGGCGTAGCCGCTGTCTTCGTCGCCGCCGCGCGTGCTCGGCGCGAACGGCGCCTCGCTCGGGAACCAGCCGGCCGGGTAGTGGTAGGTTTCGCTCGTGCCCTGGTCGTGGTCGTACTTCACGAGCCCTTCGAACGCGAGCGTCTGCAGGTCGGTCGGGATCAGCTGGTGATACGAGTAACGGGTGTGCACCCCGTACTTCTCGGAATCGGGCAGGCAGAACTCGGTGTTCAGGTCGGAGAGCTGCTGTTCGCTCTTCTCACCCGTCTTGAGGTTCATGCGCCAGCGACGCAGGTGGCCCTTGAAGCGCAGGTACGCGAGCATCGAGGCCAACGGGCCTTCTTCCGGGTTGCGGCGGATGGTGGGGTCGGGCTGGAAGCAGCCGTCCATCGTGATCCAGTCGCCGTCTTCCCAGGCGTTGACCATGTGGAGCACGTAGCCCGGCTCGAATTCGAACCAGCGCACCTGCTCCTGGGTGCCGTAGCGCGGGATCACGCCGAAGCGCGTCGGCAAGTCGCGCTTGAACTGCACCACGCGGTGACCCGTGCGTTTCAGCACGTCGAGGTCGTGGAACAGCGGGAAGTCGTGCAGGATCGTGTAATTCGGCGTGATGGTCGTGTCGTGCGGCAGGCGTGGGCCCGGCAGGTCGATGCGGGCGCGGTGCTTGACCGTGCCGTCGGCCGAGATCACGTAGTACGTGAGCCACGGCTGGAAATCGGCATAGCCGTAGTTGATGAACTCGCCGGTGCGCGGATCGGTCTTGCCGTGCGCGTTCATCGGCGTGTCGAGGCCGCCGGAAAAATCCTGCTCGCCTTCGGTTTCGAGCGTCAGCGGGTCCAGGCTGTAGACGCGGCCGGCGTTGTACCAGGCCGAGAGGATCTTGCCGTTGTGGAAGTTCAGCGTCGTGTTCGAGGTGTCCTTGCAGTAGTCTGGATTCATCGACTCGACTTCGTGCCCGGCCACGCGCGACAGGTCGTAAGGACCCATGATCCCGGACAGTTCGACCTTGCCGCGCTCGATCTCGTCGTGCAGTGCGCGAGTCTGCACCCACTTGCGGATGTAGCTTGCGCGGCCGTCGCGAAAGTACACGCCGTGCACCATGCCGTCGCCGTCGAACCAGTGGTAGTCGCCGCGCGGCGCGAACACCGGGTTCGGGCCGTTGCGCATGTACGCGCCGTAGAGGTCCGCGGGAATCTCACCTTCGCTGACTTCGAGGTCGACGGCGGTGATCTCGGACACGACGGGCGTGTAGGGACCATGCAGGTAGGGGTTGTCGATGCCGTCGACCCATGTCGGTCGATCCGGCGGATCCTGCGTGGTGATATCCGTGTACTTGCGCATCGTGCGTTTCCTCTGGAAAGTCGCTGTCGCCCGGGTCCGGTACCAGAGTACTATAGTGCAAGTCATAGGGGAGGTGTGAAGTGTCGAATGCCGCCGTCGGAAACCGCGCCGAGCGCCTGCGGGCCGTGACGGGGGGGATGCGGCTGCCACTGATTGCCGCCCCGATGTTCCTGGTCTCGGGTCCAGAACTGGTCCTGGCCGCTTGCCGCGCGGGGATTGCGGCTGCGTTTCCCACGCCCAATGCCCGTTCGGTCGCCTTGCTCGACGAGTGGCTGCAGCGTGTCGTGACCGGCCACGCCGCCGCGTGCAAAGCCTCGCCAGGCAAGGTCGGTCCATGGTCCCTGAACTTGGTCATGCACAGTTCGTACGACCGTCTGGGCCCGGAGCTCGAGTTGGTCGACCGCTATCAACCCCCGCTCGTCATCACCGCACTGGGCAGCCCGGCGCGGGCCGTCGAGCACGTCCATGCCTACGGCGGCACGGTGTTTGCCGACGTCAGCAGCCTCGCTTTCGCCCGCAAGGCGGCGGCAGCGGGAGCCGACGGCCTCGTGCTCGTCAGCGCGGGTGCAGGCGGTCACACTGGCAAGGTCTCGCCGTTCGCCTTCGTCCAGGCCGTGCGTGAGTTCTACGACGGCATCATCGTGCTTGGCGGCAGCATCGGTCATGGTGGCGCGGTGCGTGCGGCTGAACTGCTCGGGGCGGATCTCGCTTATGCCGGCACGCCATTCATCTGCGCGGAAGAAAGTCTTGCCGCGCAGGAGTACCGCGACATGGTGGTGCGCGCGTCGTTCGAGGACCTGGTGATGACCAAGACCTTCACCGGGGCGGATGCCTGGTACCTGCGCGAGAGCATCGTGGCCGCAGGTCTCGATCCGGATGCACTGGTCGGCAAGGACAAGATGGACTGGTCGAATTCGGAGGGCCAACTCAAGGCCTGGAAGAACATCTGGTCGGCGGGGCAGGGCGTCGATCACATCCGCGCGGTCGAGCCAACCGCAACGATCGTCGAGCGTTATGCGGCAGAGTATGCCGCGGCTCTGCGCAAACCCGCATTCGGCTGCAGTCCGCGATGAAGAATTTCGAGCGAAAACGGCTGGTGGGCAGCTGGCAATTGCACCGCTGGTTCATCACGTACGAGGACGGCTCGGTGACCGAGCCGCTGGGTGAGGAGGCGGTTGGCCTGCTCGTGTACACATCCGACGGCTGGATGAGCGCCGCGATGATGGCGGCGGACCGCCCACGCCTGTCGCGCGGCAACCCGCGTGCGGCGCCCGTGAACGAGCGGGCGGCGGCCTTCGATACCTATTTCGGCTACTGCTGCCGCTGGCGCATCGTCGGCCAGGCCGTGGAGCACCACGTGACGATTTCGCACAACCCGGCGCTGGTCGGGACGGTGCAGACACGCAAGATCGAGATGCGTGGTCGGACCTTGACGCTGTCGGCCCAGGAAATCGTGCCCGGCGGATTGCGAGTGCACCGCTTGCAGTGGCGACCGGCACAGGCGCAACAAGCTGCGCTCGGTGCCTTGCGCGGCAAACCCGCAGGTACGGCAGGCAAGCAGACCGTCAGGAAAACCGCTGGCGGCAAGATGGCAGCGAGGAAATCGAAATGAGCAGAGCCGCGCTCGAGCTGTTCGAAAAGCATGCAGCCTCGCTGCGTGCCGCCGGATTGGCCTGTCGCGAGCGCAGCTACTTCACGCTGTTCCCCGAAACGCCAGATCGGCATCGCGGCGGCGCTGCGGCATCCGAGGCGGGCATTGCCGCATTCCACGCGCAGCTCGGGCGACCCTTCGAACTCGATCAGCCCGGCACTGTGGGCCGCGTCAGCGGAGAGGTCTCTCCGTACACGCTCGAGCCGCTGGGCATCGATTACCCGCGTGCCGACATCGACGCACTGTTTGCCGCCGCGCGTTCGGCGATGCCGACTTGGGCAGCCGCAACGCCACAGGCGCGGCTCGGCGTCTGCATGGAGATCGTCGATCGGTTGTACGGGAACGTGTTCGAGACGGCGCAAGCCGTGATGCACACGGCCGGTCAGAGCGGCCCCATGAGTTACGCCGGCAGTGGCACGAACGCACTCGATCGTGGCGTGGAGGCGCTTGCCTACGCGCATGCCGCGATGTCGGACGTGCCCGCCGAGGCACTGTGGGAACGGCGGTTCGGCTCGACAACGATCCGCCTGCGCAAGCGCTATCAGCTGGTCCCGCGCGGTGTTGCAGTGTGCTTTGCCTGCGCCACGTTTCCAACCTGGAATGCGTACCCGGCGATGCTTGCGAGCCTCGCGACGGGTAACCCCGTAATCGTGAAGCCGCACCCGACGGCCATCCTGCCGATGGCGCTGGCCGTACGCACGTTCCGCGAAGTGCTCGCCAGTGCCGGTTTTTCGCCCGACCTCGTCACTCTCTGTCTCGACACGGCCGAGGCTCCGGTCGGCAAAGTGCTGGTCAAGCACCCGCAGACCGCGATCGTCGATTTCACGGGCAGTGCACGCTTTGGTTCCTGGGTCGAGGCAAACGCCTACCCCGCACTCTGCTATTCGGAAACGTCGGGTGTGAATACGGTCGTCGTGGAATCGGTGGACAAGCTCGAGCCGGTGATCAAGAGTCTTGCTACGACGATGAGCCTGTTTTCGGCGCAGATGTGCACTTCGCCGCAAAACATCTACGTGCCGCGCGACGGGATTCGGCATGCCGGTGGCCGCATCGGTGCAGATGAGTTCGGTTGGCGGCTGGCGCAGGCGATGGCTTCGATCGCGGCAGACCCGAGGCGCGCCGCGCCGATCATGGCGGCGATCCAGGCTTCATCCACGCCTGCGCTCATCGATCAGATGGCCGAGGAGGGGTCGCGTCGCGGCAGGGTTCTGCTTGCCTCGTCGCCTTACGCGCACCCTGAATTTCCACGGGCTCGCACTCGTACACCCTTGCTGGTCGGCATCGATGCCGGCGCCAGGGACCTGTACGGTGAAGAGCGCTTCGGACCGATCGGCTTCGTGATCACGACCGACGACAGCAATGCCGCGCTCGCGGAGGCAACCGCGGACGCACGCGCCGGAGGTGGAATCACCGCGTTCCTGTACTCCACGGACGAGCAGTACATGGAGCGTGCAATTGCAGCGTACTCGGCGGCGGGCGCGCAGCTCACCTGCAACCTCACCGGGCCGATGCCGCTTAATTTCGCCGCGGCATACAGCGACTACCACGTGACGGGACTCAACCCGGCGGGCAACGCCACGCTCACGGACTTGGCGTTCGTCGCGTCCCGGTTCCGCATCACGCAATCGCGGGCACCGGTGACCTGAACAAGAACCCACAGTGGTTCCAGTTTTTTACTGGTGCGCCACGCCGGAGGCGGGGGTCACTCCCGGCGTTCCATCGTAGCGGTTACGGCCGACTGCCCGGAATGCATCTTTTCCACCCGCTCGATCACCGCCAGCATCCGCTCCGCCATCAGGCGAAACGTGTCCTCGCCGGGTTCGCCGGGCGTGTGGTCGGGGAAGTCGCGTCGGGTCCGATGAATCCAGTAGGTGTCCGACGGCACTTGGCCCGGAAACTGCAACTCAAGTCGATCCTTGCCGAGCAGGTAGCCCAGCAGGCCACCCCAGGTGGCCGTCGGATTGTCGGAGTCCCAGCCCGCCAGCGTTCCGATCTGCAACGTGCGTCGGAAGTCGGCGTCGCCGTAGAACAGGCTCACCAGGCTGGCTGCGAAATTGATGCCCGCGTCGAACGACCGCCGATAGACGTACCCGTCGTGACTTTGCAACTGGTAGCGCCGATAGATCGCGTCGCGTGTCGACTCCCAGTCCGTCTTGTCCGGATTGGCCTGGTAATGATCCCGGACGAAGTCGAACATTTTCGCCGGATAGCCCGCGTCCGGCAGGCCAGCCCTCGCGGTACGCGCGATGGCCTGCAACTGCGGACCGAGCGGTCGCGAGGTGTCGACTGTGGCGGCCAGCGCATGCATCGTCACGTAGAATCTGGCGATGTCGACCGCGTCCGCGCATGCGGTCGTGCGGATCGGCAGTTCCGCGAGGCGCCATGCAACGTCGGGCCGGCCGGGGGCCAGCAAGCCGAACAGTTCGGTCGTCAGTTGCGCATCGATCATCGTGCAGTCGGGATTCACGGCCGGGTCGCTCGTGGCTGGCGGCAGCGTGCCCTGCAGCATGAGATCAAGCGCTCGCTCGTTCGAGACCCACAGGAAATTTTCCCGCTCCTTGCCGCCGTCGGGAATCGGCGCGTCGGCATTGCTGTAGATGTGCCTGATCCAGCCTTCCCTGATCTGCGTCGCGGTCAGCAACGGGTCGGCATGCGTGGCCATCAGGTGCAGATAGAGGTACTCCATGTCGCTGTCGTCGTCTGCGCTCCACGGTCGGCCTCGCGCGAGTGAATAGAAGTCGATTGTCCGACTGTGCGGCACGTACAGGCCCCAGATGTTCCTGTGGTCCGGCGTGCCCCAGTCTGCATCGGTGTAGAACGGGGGCTCGACCCTGTCCATTTCCGTGATCAGGCCGGTCCAGTTGGCAAGCGACAATCCAAGCCAGAATCCTTCCAGCCGTTCGACACCCGGCGTGGCTGCAAAACTGCCGGCAGCGGTCGGCGGATCGGCCAGGACGAAACGGGCACACAGGAAAATCGCCATGCCAGCGAGGCCAAGGCAGGCGCGTCTCGATTGCATGCAGGAGTTCTCCGGCCAATGACGATGCATCCACCCGAAAGTATAGTGCGGCAATCCATGACCCATGCGCCGCAGTCCGCCGACTCGATCGTACGCTGCATCGAGGCCGGTCATGTGAGGCAGTCGCTGCAGTTCGAAGTCGAAGGCATCGCGTGCGATCGCTGAAGGCCACGGGTGCACTTGCGCGGCTGCCACCGTTCGCGCTGATTATGCTGGCGTCGATAGCCGTGCATGCGGAGCCGATCAGCAGCGGCCGCGGGGAACTGCAGGTCGCAGAACTCCTTGTCGGTCCGACGCCATCCAACCCCTGGCGCATGGATGCATTTGCACCTGCGGTCGACGTCGCGTCGCAGGCGGCCGGGGTCAGAACCTTCGGTCGGCTGGTCCTGCGCGCTGGTTTGCAGCCCGTCGGGTTTCGCGTCCTGCATGACACATACGGCGCAGCGGATGCACCTGCTGCCTCGGTGCGCCGCCTGCCGTCCGGGGTGCAGGTCGACCTCGTCCAGGACGGCAACGCACTGATACCGCAGACGCGGACCCCGATCGCCGGATCACACCCGTATTGGGAGTTCGCCTTCGGCGTTGGCCGAACCTGGCACGAGCCCGGGGACGGTGACTGGACGCGCGCGGCGCTGCCGTTCAGCTTGATCGAGGTGAACGCCAACTACCTGCACCACGGCGTGCTGACGTTCGTCTTCGCGCCGACGGGGCGCATCTCGCACGTGGCGTTTCAAGTCAGCAGTGAGACGTGCGCCTATTTCAAGGCCGATCTCTGGGGCTTCCTGCAGGCTGAGTTGCTGGATGTCACGTTGCCGGATGCCGACCGCGTGGTCGAGGCACGCCGGGCGGAACTTGGCGGTCGTCTGCCGCGACGTTCGCTTGCGCAACTGGCCGTCGATCATCCGGGGGCCGATCCCACGGAGTTCGGCCATCCAGCGGAGGTGACGCCGTCGCAGATGTCGACGTGGGGCGTGATCGTCGATGGCATTCACTACAGCGGCGGGTGTCCCACGCGTGCGGGCGAGTATCCGTTCTGCGAAGAGCTGGTGCTGCCGTCGTATTCGGTCGCAAAGTCCGTATTCGGCAGCCTCGGGCTGATGCGGCTCGAAAAGCGCTTTCCGGGCGCACGCAATCAAAAAGTCGTGGATTACGTTCCCGAGTGCGCGGTAAATGGCGGTTGGAGCGGCGTCACGTTCGGGAACCTGCTCGACATGTCGAGCGGGCACTGGACCTCGGCCGCAGCGTACGCGGACGAAAGTTCAGTTGCCATGGCGAAGAACTTTTTCGATGAACCTCGGCATGCCGGAAAAATCGCCTATGCCTGTGGCCATTCCCCCCGGCGCGAGACGGCGGGTCTGAGCTTTGTGTATCGCACCAGCGACACCTACGTGCTCGGTGCCGCGCTTGCGGCTTTCGTGCGAAAAAAAATGGGGCCGCAGGCAGATCTGCTCGACGACGTCGTCTGGCCGGACGTCTGGCGCGTGGCAGGGCTCAGCCCCGTGGCGGACTTCTCGCGGCGCACCCGCGACGATGTGCAACAGCCCTTCGTCGGCTTCGGCCTGACCCTGTTGCCGGACGACGTCGCAAAGCTCGGGCAGTGGCTCAATCCCCTCAGCGCGTCGGCGCGGGATCTGCTCGACGAGCGCATGTTGCGATCCGCACTGCAGCTCGATGCGACCGATCGCGGTCTTGCGACGACTGCGGACGGTACGTTGCTGTACAACGATGGCTTCTGGGCCGTGCGCATCGATGACCTGCCGTCGTGCGACGCTCCGGTGTTCGTGCCGTACATGTCGGGCTTCGGCGGCATCAGCATCGCGTTGCTGCCGAACGGCGTCACGTACTACTACTTCAGCGACGGTAACGAGTTTCGCTTTCGTCGTGCGGTCTACGCTGCGGCCCAGATTCATCCTTACTGCCGGACCGCGACGGCCTCACCTGCAGTCATGCCCAAGGATCCTCGCTCGTGAACATTTCGACGCCGGACGCGGTCGCGACTGGGTTTCAGTACCTCGCGTTCTCGTCCCAGATCCTGTTCCACAACCAGGGTAGTGCGGTGACGGGTGGGCGCTCACTCGGAATCTGCAGGTTCGGCACGGCACTGATGCCCTTGGCGCCGTGTTCGGCGACTACGAACGAAAACACGAACCACGGCGTCTGGCCCATGCGCAGGTCGGTCATGACGATGGGTTGAGTCGCGGCATCGTTGCCGACAGGTGTCGCCTGCGCCGTCGCCACCGCCCCAAGCAACTGGCTGACCGTGCCCGGTGCGCCAGCGGCGACGCGCAGATCGCGGTTCGCCATGCGTACCGAGTAGAAACCTTTCGAAAACCAGGCGAGCCGCCGTACGGTCCAATCGTCGCGCAGTGGATCGAGCAGTCTCGGGTCGCTCACGTGCCGTACCAGCGGGATGCGCGCGCGTTGGTCGAGGAGCGACCGGAAGCCTTCGTGATACCCATCCCCATCCATGATTACCACACGCCACAGCAGGCTGTTGAGCGGGGCAGGGGTGACCAGCACGCGCCTGCTTTCGAGCGGCGTCGCTGCGATCGAGCGCCGTACTTCGCCCTCGACGTGCGATTGCGCCGCGACGGTCCAACCCAGGTAAAGCGTGCTCGCGACGAGTCCCGCGCCATTCCAGCGCAACCCGCGGCCAGGCGCGTGCTGCCGCCATCGCAGCCACGCGAGCAGGCCGACGATAATGGGCACCGTGACCAGCGGGTCGATGATGAAGACGCTGCCGACCCCGACCGGGTAGTCCGAAAACGGCAGCCACAGTTGCGTGCCGTACACCGTGAAAGCATCGAGCAGCGGATGCGTGATCAGTGCCAGCCAGACGAGCAGCAACCACTCGCGATACGACGCACCGACGCCGCGATTGACCCGTGCGACCAGCCACGCGATAGCGGGTGCCGCGAGGGTCAGCCAGAATAGGGCGTGAGTCTCGGCACGGTGCAAGGTGAAGTCCCGGACCGGGCTGCCGTGGGGAATGAGGACGTCCAGATCCGGCAGGGTGTTGCAGACCGCCCCGACCAGGGCAGCCCGCAGCCCCGCCTTGCGACCGAGGACGGCGGTACCGACGGCGGCGCCGAGGACGATGTGGGTGAGGGAGTCCATGGGGGAAGGGGAGGAAGGGGAGGAAGGGGAGGAAGGGGAGGAAGGGGAGGAAGGGGAGGAAGGGGAGGAAGGGGAGGAAGGGGAGGAAGGGGAGAATGGGGAACGGGCTAATTAGTCATGTAGCGGGTGGTCATGACTCCTGACGCCCCAACCCGTTATCCCGCGTCAGCTAGAATCGTGGCAGTTCGGGTGGGCGACCTGCGAAAGTGGCGGAACTGGTAGACGCACTGGATTTAGGTTCCAGCGGGTAACCCCGTGAGGGTTCGAGTCCCTCCTTTCGCACCACCCCCTTCCTGACCTTCCGGTCCTTCGGGTCCTTCCTGTCCTTCCTGTCCTTCCTGTCCTTCCTCCCTCCCCCTTCCGGCTTCCCCCATGGCAGAATATGCGGCTTTTCCGGGCGGACCGCGCCAGGCGCAAGCAAGCCCCCTTGAGGATCGATGACCCCTATGCAAGTCAACGTGCAGTCGACCGGCAGCCTCGAGCGCCGAATGGAAGTGAGCGTCCCGAAGGAGCAGATCGAGGAAGCCATCGCCGAACGCCTGAAGCGCGTCAGCCGCACCGCGAAGCTCAAGGGCTTCCGGCCCGGCAAGGCCCCGATCAAGGTCATCCGCCAGCAGTTCGGCGAGCAAGTCCGCCAGGAAGTCCTGTCCGACCTGGTGCAGCAGAGTTTCACCCGTGCCGTGACCGAGGCCAAGCTCATGCCGGCGGCCGGTCCCCGCATCGAGCCCATTTCGAGCGGCCCGGGCGAAGACCTCAAGTACCGTGCGGTGTTCGAAATCTTCCCCGAGATCGTCCTCAAGGCAGTGGACGGCCTGGCTGTTAACCGTCCCGTGGCGGAGGTGAGCGAGTCGGACATCCAGGCGATGGTCCAGAACCTGCGCGAACAACGCCCCAGTTTCGATGCGGCCGACCGCGAAAGCCGCGAAGGCGACCGCGTGACCATGGATTTCGAAGGCCTGATCGACGGCAAGGCGTTCGAGGGCAGCAATGGCGACGACGTCGCCGTGATCCTTGGCGCCGGCCGCATGCTCAAGGATTTCGAGACCGGCATCCTCGGCGTGAAGGCTGACGAGAAGAAGCAGGTGGCCGTGCGCTACCCGGACGAGTACCACAACAAGGACCTCGCGGGCCGGACGGCTGATTTCTCGGTGCACGTGAAGAAAGTCGAGGAAAAGCGGTTGCCCCCGCTCGACGACGCGTTCTGCCTCGAATACGGCGTCACCGAAGGCGGCCTTGAGCAGCTGTTGTCCGAGGTTGCGGACAACATGCGTCGCGAGCTGGCGGAGAACGTGCGCTCGCGCCTGAAGCAGCAGGTGTTCGACCGTTTCCTCGAAGCCAATCCCGTCGACGTGCCGAACGCACTGGTCGAGCAGCAGGTGCGCGACATGCAGATCGACACGGCCCGCCGAATGGGCGCGAAGGACGCTGCGCAAGTCCCGCCGGCAGAACCGTTCGTCGAGCCGGCCCGCCGCCGCGTGGCGCTCGGCATGCTCGTCAACGAGCTGGTGAAGACCCGCGACATCAAGCTCGACCGCATGCGCGTCGACGCGCGCCTTGGCGAGCTGGCAGCGACCTATCCCGATCCGGATGCAATCCTCAAGGCCTACCGCCAGAACCCTGATGCAATGCGCCAGGTCGAAGGGATGGTGTTGGAGGATCAGGTGGTGGACTATCTGATCGAGAGAGCGACGGTCACCGACCAGCCGTCCACGTTCAAGGAACTGATGAACTTCGGAGCCTGATCCAAATGCCAATGATCGAACCCACCGCCTTGAATCTCGTCCCGATGGTCGTCGAACAGACGGCTCGCGGCGAGCGTGCCTACGACATCTACTCGCGCCTGCTGAAGGAACGGGTGATCTTCCTGGTCGGTCCGGTCGAGGACTACATGGCCAACCTCGTGGTGGCGCAGCTGCTGTACCTCGAGTCTGAGAATCCCGAGAAGGACGTCGCGATCTACATCAACTCGCCGGGCGGTTCGGTCAGCGCCGGCCTCGCGATCTACGACACGATGCAGTTCATCAAGCCGGACGTCAGCACGATCTGCGTGGGCCAGGCGGCCAGCATGGGTGCGGTGCTGCTGGCAGGCGGCGAAAAGAGCAAGCGTTTCTGCCTGCCGCATTCGCGCGTGATGATTCACCAGCCCCTGGGCGGTTTCCAGGGCCAGGCGACCGACATCGAGATCCACGCGCGTGAGATCCTCGACGCGCGGGACCGGCTGAACTCGATCCTGGCGAAGCACACGGGCCAGACGATCGACCGGATCAAGGCGGACACGGATCGCGACAATTTCATGACCGGCGAACAGGCAATCGCCTACGGCCTGATCGACGCGGTGCTGCAGCAGCGGGGTGATGCGGGCACGGCAACCCGCACCTGACCGGCGTGCCGCAGTGATCATTAAGTCACTGTAGAGACTGGCTTTTTTGCGAGCAGGGCGCTTTGGTGGTATAAGCCATCAAGGCCGATTTTAGCCTCCGCACCACGGGTTCTCGGTACATGGCGGACGATCGCTCCAAGCACGACGACGGCAAGCTTCTCTACTGCTCTTTCTGCGGCAAGAGCCAGCACGAAGTCCGCAAACTGATCGCCGGTCCGTCGGTGTTCGTCTGCGACGAGTGCGTTGAGCTCTGCAACGACATCATTCGCGAGGAACTCGAGGAAAAAGCCGAGAAGACCCGCGAGAAACTGCCGAAGCCGCAGGAAATCAAGAAAGTCCTCGACGAGTACGTCATTGGCCAGGAGCGGGCCAAGAAGGTGCTGTCCGTCGCGGTCTACAACCACTACAAGCGGTTGCAGAACAAGTCGGGCGAGCGCACGCGCGACGACATCGAGCTCGCCAAGAGCAACATCCTGCTGATCGGACCGACGGGCTCCGGCAAGACGCTGCTGGCCGAGACGCTTGCGCGTCTGCTGAACGTGCCGTTCACGATTGCCGACGCCACGACGCTCACCGAAGCGGGCTACGTGGGCGAGGATGTCGAGAACATCATCCAGAAGCTGCTGCAGAAGTGCGATTACGACGTCGAGAAGGCGCAGACGGGCATCGTCTACATCGACGAGATCGACAAGATCTCGCGCAAGTCGGACAAC
>JAPLSF010000126.1 GCA_026398785.1 Pseudomonadota bacterium
GGCGCGCTCCCACTCTGGCGGCAGGCCGGTGTCCGGCGTTTCGTCGAGGTCGGCGGGTAAGCGATCGGCGAGCAGCGCGAACAGCGATTCAGGTTCGACGGCATCGGTCGCGATCAGTTCCGACAGGCGCGTCCGCGTGCGCAGCAGCTTGGGCCACGGGGAATCGAGCCAGTGGTTGCTGAGGCCGTAGATGCCGCGCTCGAGCGGTCTTGCGGTGAGTCCGTCGCGGTTCGAGTAGTAACAGAGCGAGTGCGGCCCGCCGAGCAGCACGTTGAAGCCGGCGTAGCGCAGCGCACGGTTGCGCAGGTCGTCGAGGTACTCCTGCGGCGACGTAGCTGCGGCCAGGAAGCGCGTCACGAGGTCGCCGCGCGACGGCGCGCCCACTGCGGGTCGCTCAAGTTCACGGAAATTGGTGACGACGCCGAACCGACCGGAACGCGCGGCGCCCATCCACGTGCCGGAGCCGCGCAGGTCGCGGCCAGCGAGGATGCGCGAGTCGTCGGGCCACCAGCCGAGCGGAGCGGTCGGACGGTCATGGAACTCGTCGCGGTTCGCGGCCACGATCAGCCGGTAGCGCGGGTGAGACTTCCATGCGAGCACGAGCAGGCACATAAACCCCGGTCAGCGCTCCCGCGGCGCAGCAATGGCGTCGACCTTGCGGCGCCCGAAGAAGAAGCGACCCGTCTTGCGCACCACCCAGAAGAGCAACACCACGATCAGCGCGAGTGCGACCAGGGGCAACGCAATGGCGAACAGCGACAGGCCCGTGGCACCGATCGTTTCCGCGGTGGAGACCACGGGGTTGCCGAGGCCGCCCGTCATCAGGCCGGTCTTCGCGCGGATGAGTGCCGAACTGCCTTTGGTCAGACCTGCGATCCCGCTGCCGCCGATGATCGCGACGGGCCAGAGGATGCTCGGCGGCAGGTCCGTCATCACCGCGGCGCTTGCTACCGCACCGGCCACCAGCGTGGCGGGGCTCGCCATGACGTCGAGTGCGTGGTCCACGCCGGGAATGTAATACGCGAGGACTTCGGCAGCAGCGGCCGTGCCGAGCATCACGAGGGCCGGAATGCTCGCCAGCCACTGGAAGTTTTCCGACAGCGGAATGTAACCGAAGTGCGCGGCAAGGCCGGCAATCAGCAGCGGCAGGAATACGCGGAAGCCCGTGGCCGCGGCGAGCCCGATACCGAGAGCGATGCCGGCGAACGTTGTCCAAGAAAGATCCATGATTTCCTACCTCAACCGCGCGACCAACCCCGCCCACGCATTCTAGCGGTCCTGACGCCGTGCCTGCTCACAGGTGCAGTCGGATGGCGTCCCACGCCGTTTTCGCGATCAGCGTGAAGACCACGACCAGGAACACCTTGCGCACGAGCGCGCTGCCGCGCCGGATCGCAAGGTGGCTGCCGAACTGCGCGCCGGCGATGTTGCACACCGACATCGACAGGCCGAGCAGCCAGAACAGTTCTCCGGTCAGTCCAAACAGGATGATGGCCGCGGCATTGGTCGCGGCATTGACGATCTTGGCCGAGGCGGATGCGTGCAGGAAGTCGAGCCCGAACACGCGCACGAACAGGAAGACCAGGAAGCTGCCGGTGCCCGGGCCGAAGAATCCATCGTACAGGCCGATGAGTCCTGCGGCGCCCGCCGCGAGCCACCGGCCGTTCCGACCCAGGACGCGCGGGCGATGATCGCGGCCGAGATCCTTGTTCATCAGCGTGTAGACGAGCACGAAGCTCAGCAGCAGCGGCACGAGAGCACGGAACCTTTCCGGTGAAACGCCCGTCGCGAGCCACGCGCCGACCAGTGCGGCGGCAAATGCGCCGCCCGCGGCCGGCAACAGCAGTCCCCAATCGAGTTTTACGTGCCTGATGAACCGGGCGATCGCGCTCGAGGTACCGGCGAACCCGGCGAGTTTGCCGGTACCGAGCAGGGTGGTATGCGGTGCCAGCGGAAACGTCGCGAACAGCGCAGGCAGCTGGATCAGACCGCCGCCTCCGGCCAGCGCGTCGATGAAACCGGCGCCAAACGCGGCGACGAGGACCAGAAGAATCTCCAGCGTCACGATACGGCTGCGAAGGTCGTGGGCCGTGGGCGGGTGTCAGCCGCGCCGCGAGCCCCAGAGCGTGATGCCCGGCGTCTGTGCGAGGGGCAGGTCCGAGCCAGAGTCGTACCAGTGCTCGATCAGCCGGAATGAAACGGACTGCGGCGGCGGCAGCCCGGGAAACCCTGCTGCGATTTCCTGGCGCGTGAACCAGCGGACGTCCTCGAGTTCTTCGTCAGCGCGTGGGACCGACGCTGCAGTGGCAAACGCGGTGTAGCCGATCATCAGCGACGACGGGAACGGCCACGGTTGCGACGAGTGGTAGGTCGAGTGGAGCACCGACACGCCGGTTTCTTCCAGCACTTCGCGGGCCACGGCATCTTCCAGGCTCTCGCCCGGTTCGACGAAGCCTGCGATCGTCGAATACCGCCCGGCTGGCCACGAGGCCTGGCGGCCGAGCAATGCCCGCTCGCCATCGGTGACCAGCACGATGATCGCGGGATCGAGACGCGGAAAATGGTCGATGCCGCAGGCGTCGTTCGTGCACTTCATGACGTGGCCGGCGCTGGCGACGCGAGTCGGCGCACCGCATGCGCCACAATGACGGTGACGGCTGCGCCAGTAGAGCATGGCGCGCGCGTACGCGAGCACGCCGGCCTGCTGTTCCGGCAACTGTCCGCCGGCCATGCGGAGATCCTCGAACCTGACCGAGCCGGTCGTGAACAACGCCTGCACCGGTTCCGGGCTTGCCACTTCGGCGGCGAAATAGATGCAATCGTCGAAGCGGCCCAGCATCACGGGCTCGATGCCGAGCGCTGGCAGAGATTCGAGGTGCGTCGAATCGGCAAAAGCCGCAGACCAGCCCTCGGGGCCACGTTGCACGAGAATGCGCGACTCGTGCACGGGTACGATCCGGGCCAGCGCGCCCCGCAACGCATCGGCTACGAACGCCTCGTCCTTGCGCAGGTGCGCCATGCGATCGAGGTACGGTCCAGCGAAGACGTTGGGTGGGGCAGGCACGGCCGCGACGGTCAGGCGAGGGGACCGCGAGTTTAGCGCGGCCCCTGCCCACGGCCCCTGTCACATACGAATCACGTGCGGAGCGGCAGACCGCGACGGCATGCCGGGCAGTTGTCCGGCAGGATTTCCAGCGTGTCCTGCAGCCAGAGGGATTCGCAGTCGGGGCAGTTCGACAGCACGAATTCGTCGTTGCGGCAGAACACCTGCCAGAGGTGCCACGCGTGCTCGAACGAGATGTGACCTGCCGGCCACAGGCCCAGGTAGGTCTCGTACGCGTCGCAGAAGCGGCCGACGTCCTCAAGCACGGGCCGGAAGCCGCTGGGATACCGTTGCAGCAGGTTGCAGAGCCGCAGCAGGGAGCCCAGCAGGGCCGCCTGCTGTTCGTGCTCGAGCGAACGCCGGAAATACGACATCTGCCGCGGCGATTTACCGCGCCGGCGCCGCACAAGGTTGCCGCCGAGCGAGGCAAAATAGTCGCGATACATGCGCCGGATCCGGTCGTCCGACAGCTGCGTTGCGATCCGGATGGTGCGGGTGCGGGCTTCCCGCGCGATCATCCGGTAGGCAATCGCCAATCGCAGGCGGTCGCGATCATACCGGCTGTCCGTGATTCTCATGGCCTTCCTCCTATTCTTGATGTATTGGCCATATATGGTCTATCCAGACCAATCATGAGATTCTATATCCATATATGGTCCATTAGGACCATATGTGGAGAATAGACCATGTCCGAACCAAAACTGCCGCTGCCTCATACTGTCTGGCCGCACCAGGGCAACCTGCTTAATTCAGTCGTTCGCCGGGATATCGCGGACCTCAATCGCCTGTTCCTGGCCCACGCGCTCGACCCCGGCCACGGGGTCGATTGCTGGTTCCAGCTGCCACCGGCGACCGTGAGGCGACTCGTCGAGGTCCCGCCGGAGGCCCGTGAACGTGCCGCGTGCAGCCCGATCTCGCTGTTTGAGCTTGCGCTGCCCCAGGACGACGAGGCTCCCCCGTGGCGTCTCGAGTCCGTCGCGGACACCGATGCGCAGGTCGTCGACCGCGCGCGCGACGAAACCCGGCGCTCGTTCGGCCTGGTGGCGCTCTGGGTGGCGCGGAGGCTGGCCGAAAACGTGCCGTTCTCATCGCGCATTGCCTTCGGGCTGGAGTCGACATCCGAGGCGCGCCTGTCCGCACTGACGCCGTCCGATTCGTTTCGGCTCGCCACCTGGCCCGGGTTGGTGCGGCCGCGATGGCCCGGGCATGCGCGCTACTGGAGCCTGCTGGCCGAGGCCGCGGCAGGCACGGTGCAGGAAGACCTGAACTGGGCGTATTCCGCGGGGCTGTGCCTGCTCGGGCACTGCGAGCGCGATCCGGTCATCGCGCGCTACGGTCCGGCGCGCCGGGCACGCCCGACTCATCGCCGGGGCCCCGCCAGCGACGCGGACGTTCCTTGCTGAGGAGGTGCCCGCACATTACCCTTCGCTCCCCTCCCGTGAACGTCCGTCCCGCCATGAAGGCCTTGTCGCTGCGCCAGCTTTGCAAGACGTACAACAACGGGGTCCAGGCCTTGAAAGGCATCGACCTCGACGTGGAGGAGGGCGATTTCTTCGCCCTGCTCGGGCCGAACGGCGCGGGCAAGTCGACCGCGATCGGCATCGTGTCGTCGCTCGTCAACAAGTCGAGCGGCACGGTGACCGTGTTCGGGCACAGCATCGACACCGACCTCGAGGCGGCCAAGTCCTGCCTCGGTGTCGTGCCGCAGGAAATCAACTTCAACCAGTTCGAGAAGATCTCGACGATCCTGCTGAACCAGGCCGGCTTCTACGGCATCCCGCGTCCCGTCGCGCGCGAGCGGATGGAGTACTGGCTCAACCAGCTGCAGCTGTGGGAAAAGCGCGAGACGATTTCGCGCTCGCTGTCGGGCGGCATGAAGCGCCGGCTCATGATCGCGCGCGCGCTGATCCACGAGCCGCAGCTGCTGATCCTCGACGAGCCGACGGCAGGCGTGGATATCGAGGTGCGCCGTTCGATGTGGGAATTCCTGCGCCGGATCAACGAGCAGGGCACTACGATCATCCTCACGACGCATTACCTAGAGGAGGCAGAGAACCTCTGCCGCCACATCGCGATCATCGACGAGGGCCGCATCATCGAGAACGACCGCATGTCGACGGTGCTGCGCAAGCTGCAGACGGAGACCTTCGTGCTCAACCTGCGTGGGCCACTGCGCGGGACGCTGTCGCTGCCCGGTTATCGCGTGACAGCGCCGGACGAGACGACACTCGAGGTCGAGGTCAACAAGGACCAGAACCTGAATGAGATCTTCGGCGCGCTGTCGGCCGTCGGCGGTGAAGTCGTGAGCATGCGCAACAAGGCCAATCGCCTCGAAGAACTCTTCATGCGCCTCGTCGAAGGCCGCGACGTCGGCAGCGGGCAGCCGACCGCACCACCGACTGCCCAGGCGGACGCATGAGCACGGCGCCTCCGAGTCGTACGCCCGGCGCCACCCCTGGCAGTCATGCTGAAGTGACGCTGGCCGCCAACATGCGCCGTGCGCGCCGCGTCGGCTTCGCGACGATCGTCATCCGCGAATCCAGCCGCATCATGCGCATCTGGGGCCAGACGCTGGTGCCGCCCGTGATCACGGCGACGCTGTACTTCATCATCTTCGGCAACCTGATCGGCGGGCGCATCGGGCAGATGGGCGGCTACACGTACCTGCAGTACATCGCTCCCGGCCTGATCATGATGTCCGTGATCACCAACAGCTACGGCAACGTGGTGTCGTCATTCTTCGGCGCGAAGTTCGGCCGGCACATCGAGGAGCTGCTCGTCTCGCCGCTGCCCAACTGGCTGATCGTGCTGGGCTACGTCGCGGGCGGCATGCTGCGCGGGTTGCTGGTCGGATTGATCGTGACGATCATCGCGCTGTTTTTCACCCACCTGCACGTCGAGCACCTGTTCGTGGTGATTGCGGCCGTGCTGCTCACCTCGGTCGTTTTTGCGCTCGGTGGCTTCGTCAACGCCGTGTTCGCCAAGAACTTCGACCAGATCACGTTCGTGCCGACGTTCATCCTGACGCCGATGACGTACCTCGGCGGCGTGTTCTACTCGATCCAGATGCTGCCCGAGTGGGCGCAGGCGGTCTCGAAAGCGAACCCGATCCTCTACATGGTGAGCGCTTTCCGCTACGGCTTCCTCGGGCAATCCGACGTCGACGTCGGCTTCTCGTTCGCGATCATGACCTTGTCGGTGGTGGTGCTGTTCGCAGCCTGCGTGTGGCTCATGAACAAGGGCACGGGCACCAGGGAGTAGAGGAAGGGGAGGAAGTTGAGGAAGGCGAGGAAGGCGAGGAAGTGAAAGAAGGGGTTAACCTAGACCTTCCGTTCCATTCCCTTCCGTACCCTTCCTGCCCTTCCTGCCCTTCCTGCCCTTCCTCCACTTCTTCCCCTCCCTTCCCATGTGCGGTCGCTTCGCCTTCTACTCGCCCCACGAAGCCGTCGTCCGGCTGTTCGGCTTGCCTGACGATACGCCCGCGATCGAGGCGCGCTACAACATCGTGCCGACCACCTTCATCCCCGCGGTGCGCGAACTGCCTGACGACGCATCGCCCGACATCGCTGCCACGCGGCGTCTCGCGATGCTCTACTGGGGACTCGTGCCGGTCTGGGCCAAGGAAAAGTCGATCGGCGCGCGCATGACCAATGCGCGGGCGGAAACGTTGCGCGAGAAGCCCGCCTTCCGCGCGGCCTATCGCAAGCGGCGCGCGCTGGTGCCGGCCGATGGCTACTACGAATGGATGCAGCTCGGGCCCCGCGACAAGCAACCCTATTTCCTGCGGCCCGCAAGCGGGGGGCCGTTCGCGCTCGCGGCACTGTGGGAAGCCTGGCGTGACCCCGCCACGGGCGAGCCGCTCGAGTCGTGCACGCTGATCACCACCGCGCCACCAAGATCGATCGCCTACATCCATGACCGGATGCCGGTGATCATTCCGGCCTCCGCCTATGCGGAGTGGCTTGATCCGCGCAATCAGGACGTCGAGCGCCTCGACCGCCTGCTGACGGCTGACGGTGCGGGCGACATGGTCGCGCACCGGGTAAGCCGACTCGTCAGCAATGCGCGCAACCAGGGACCGCGATTGATCGAACCAGTGGATGCGCCACCACTCGCCATGACACTCGACCTCGCATCCACCCCCGACGATGACCAGGACTGACCTTCGCGTGTGCAACTGGATCGCACGGCTCCTGCTTACGGTGCTGCTGCTGGCGGGCCTGGCCGGTTGCGGCGCGTCGCTCGTGTACCCACGGCTCGATTCGCTGGTGGGTCTCTATCTGCGCGGGCTCGTGTCGCTCGACGGCAGCCAGAGCGCCAGCCTTGCGCGCACGCTGGAACGCAACCTGGAATGGCATCGCAGCGAGGAGCTGGAGCGCTACGACGCTTTCCTGCAGGGCCTGGCGTCGCAAGTCGGCGCCGGCCTCACGCGCGCAAGCCTCGACGACGCCGCGCAACAGGCCGAGGTCTACTGGCGGCGCATTTTCGGGCAGGCGGCGCCTGGTTACACCTCGCTCGCCGCAACGCTCAG
>JAPLSF010000407.1 GCA_026398785.1 Pseudomonadota bacterium
ACGCGAGGACGTCGTCATGGATATCAATGCGACGCTGCTCGGCCAGATGCTGGTGTTCGGGGTCCTGATCTGGTTCTCCTGGAAGTTCATCTGGCCGCCCCTCACCAAGGCCATTGAAGACCGGCAGAAGAAGATCGCGGAAGGGCTGGCTGCCGCTGAGCGTGGCCAGACCGAGTTGCAGACCGCCCACGGGGAAGCCCAGGTGATCATCCATGCAGCCCGCGACCAGGCCAAGAAGATCGTCGACCAGGCGCACAAGCGCGAGGTCGAAATCGTCGACGAGGCACGTTCTACTGCCCTCGAGGAGGGCAAGCGCATCGTCGACAGCTCGCGGCAGGACGCAGCGCAGGAAAAGTCCCGCGCCCGCGACGAGTTGCGCAAGGACGTGGCCAGCCTGGCCGTGGCCGGCGCTTCCCGGCTGCTGCAGCGAGAGATCGACCCGAAGGCACACGCCGACCTGATCGAGCAACTGGCCCGCGAGATCGAGGGCGCCAAGGCCTGAGGGCCGCGGCACCGCGACCACGGGACCTGGAGTAACGATGCATGGCTGAGAAAGCCACGGTAGCGAGACCCTACGCCAAGGCGGCTTTCGCCCATGCGCGGGACAAGAACACGCTCGACGCCTGGTCGGGCTGGCTTGGAACCGCGCGCGCGGTCGTCCTGAGCGACGAGTTCAAGACGTTCGAGAGCAGCCCGGGAGTCGGCAAGCAGCAGCTCAAGGAGCTGGTGGCGAACGTCTGTGGCGACGCGCTCGACCCGAATGCCCGGTCGTTGCTCGACCTGCTCGCCGAGAACGGCCGCATCGACTACCTGCCCGAGATCGCCGAGCACTTCGACGAGCTGAAAGCCGAGCACCAGAACGTCGCCGACGTCGAGGTGATCTCTGCGTCCGAGCTCAACGACGCCCAGCGGGAACGCCTCGCTGGCGCCCTGCGCGCACGACTGCGCCGCGACGTGCGGTTGCATTGCACCGTCGATCCGGCGTTGATCGGCGGCGCGGTGGTGCGCTCGGGCGACCTGCTCATCGACGGCTCGATCGCGAACAAGCTCCAGCGCCTCGACGTCGAACTTGCGACTGGCTGACGAACGAAAACGATTCAACGGCCCACGCCGCGCATTGCGGCAGGCCTGCAGAGGATTGGCAACATGTCCATCAAGGCTTCTGAGATCAGCGAACTGATCAAGGCACGCATCCAGAACTTCACGGCTGCAACCGAGGCGCGCAGCGTCGGCAGCGTCGTGTCGGTGACGGACGGCATCGTGCGCATCCACGGTCTGCAGGACGCGATGCAGGGCGAAATGCTCGAGTTCCCGAAGAACACGTTCGGCCTCGCGCTCAACCTCGAGCGCGACTCGGTCGGCTCGGTCATCCTGGGCGAGTACGAGCACATCTCGGAAGGCGACACGGTCAAGTGCACCGGTCGCATCCTCGAAGTGCCGGTCGGGACCGCGCTGATCGGCCGCGTGGTCAACTCGCTCGGCCAGCCGATCGACGGCAAGGGTCCGATCGACGCCAAGGAATTCGACGTCATCGAAAAGGTGGCGCCGGGCGTCATCGCCCGCAAGTCGGTCAGCCAGCCGGTGCAGACCGGCCTCAAGTCGATCGACGCGATGGTGCCGATCGGCCGTGGCCAGCGCGAACTGATCATCGGCGACCGCCAGACCGGCAAGACTGCCGTCGCGGTCGACACGATCATCAACCAGAAGGGCAAGGACCTCATCTGCATCTACGTCGCGATCGGCCAGAAGGCCTCGACGATCTCGAACGTGGTGCGCAAGCTCGAAGAAACCGGTGCGATGGCGTACACCATCGTCGTCGCCGCCTCGGCGTCCGAATCGGCCGCGATGCAGTACATCGCTCCGTACTCGGGCTGCACGATGGGCGAGTACTTCCGCGACCGCGGCCAGGACGCCCTGATCATCTATGACGACCTGACCAAGCAGGCGTGGGCCTACCGCCAGGTCTCGCTGCTGCTGCGCCGTCCGCCGGGTCGCGAAGCGTATCCGGGTGACGTGTTCTATCTCCACAGCCGCCTGCTCGAGCGCGCCGCGCGCGTCAACGAAGAGTACGTCGAGAAGTTCACCAAGGGCGCCGTGAAGGGCAAGACCGGCTCGCTCACCGCGTTGCCGATCATCGAGACGCAGGCCGGTGACGTGTCCGCGTTCGTCCCGACCAACGTGATCTCGATCACCGACGGCCAGATCTTCCTCGAGACCGACCTGTTCAACGCCGGCATCCGTCCCGCCATCAACGCCGGCATCTCGGTGTCGCGTGTCGGCGGCGCCGCGCAGACGAAGGTCATCAAGAAGCTGGGTGGCGGCGTCCGCCTGGCCCTCGCGCAGTACCGTGAACTCGCGGCGTTCGCCCAGTTCGCGTCCGACCTCGACGACGCCACGCGCCGTCAGCTCGAGCGCGGCAAGCTCGTCACCGAGCTGATGAAGCAGCCGCAGTACTCGCCGCTGTCGGTCGCCGAGCAGGCGATCACGCTGTTCGGCGTCACCAAGGGCTACTTCGACGACGTCGAGGTGAAGCGCGCCCTGGCGTTCGAAGTGGCGCTGCGCAGCCACGTGAAGAGCAGGTACAAGGACCTGTTCGACCGCATCGAGACCAGGCAGGACCTGAGCGCCGACGACGAGAAGGCACTCGTCGCCGCGATCGAGGACTTCAAGAAGAACGGCGCGTACTGAGCCCCGTTCGTTCCACGCCGCACAGGTAGCAGAAAGACATGGCCGGAACCAAGGAAATCCGCCTCAAGATCAAGAGCGTGCAGAACACGCGCAAGATCACCAAGGCGATGGAAATGGTCGCAGCCTCGAAGATGAAGAAAGCGCAGGAGCGCATGCGGCGCGGTCGCCCGTACGCCCAGCGCCTGCTCGACATCACGATGCACGCGGCGCGCGCCAACACGGAATACAAGCATCCGTTGCTCACGCGACGCGAGAACGTGAAGCGCGTCGGCGTCGTCGTCATCACGACCGACAAGGGTCTGTGCGGTGGCCTCAACACCAACGTGCTGCGCCTGGTGCTGAACCAGCACAAGGAATGGCTGACGAGGGGCATCGAGGCCGAGTACTGCACGATCGGCAACAAGGGTCTCGGCTTCATCAATCGCATGGGCGGCAAGATCGTTTCGCAGGTCACCAATTACGGTGATCATCCGCAGCTCGAGCGCCTGATCGGCCCGGTCAAGATGCTCATCGACGGCTTCCTCGCAGGACGCCTCGACGAGGTGCACATCTTCTCCACGCGCTTCATCAACACGATGAAGCAGGAGCCGACGCACGGGGCGATGATCCCGATCCCGCAGGAATGGGTCCTGCCGACGGGCCAGGTGATGAAGGCCAACGTGGGCGCCGGCAACTGGGACTACCTGTACGAGCCGGACGCGAAGGCGGTGCTCGACCAGCTGCTCGTGCGCTACATCGAGACCGCGGTCTACCAGGCGGCCACCGACAACATCGCATCCGAGCAATCGGCGCGAATGGTGGCGATGAAGGCCGCATCGGACAACGCGCGGACCATCATCGACGAGCTGCAGCTCGTCTACAACAAGAGCCGGCAGGCTGCGATCACCAAGGAACTCTCCGAGATCGTGGGCGGCGCGGCGGCCGTCTAGCCACTTTTACTAGTCACTACTCACTAGTCACTAATTTACTTTTTCAGGCAAACGACCATGTCACAAGCATTCGGCACCATCGTCCAGACCATCGGCGCGGTCATTGACATCGAGTTCCCGCGCGATGCGATGCCCAGGGTGTACGACGCGCTGGTCCTCGAGGACAGCAGCAACACGCTGGCCGAGAAGGGCCTGACGTTCGAAGTCGAGCAGCAGCTCGGCGACGGCGTCGTGCGCACCATCGCCCTCGGCTCGTCCGACGGCCTGCAGCGCGGCATGAAGGTCCGCAACACGGGCGCCGCGATCTCGGTGCCGGTCGGCCCGTCGGTGCTCGGCCGCGTCATGGACGTGCTCGGTCGCCCGATCGACGAGCGTGGTCCCATCATGGCCGATGAGCATCGCGGCATTCACCAGCCCGCGCCGAAGTTCGACGAGCTGGCGCCGTCGGTCGAGCTGCTCGAGACCGGCATCAAGGTCATCGACCTGATCTGCCCGTTCGCGAAGGGCGGCAAGGTCGGCCTGTTCGGCGGTGCCGGGGTGGGCAAGACCGTGAACATGCTCGAACTGATCAACAACATCGCGAAAGAACACTCGGGCCTGTCGGTGTTCGCCGGGGTCGGCGAGCGCACTCGCGAAGGCAACGATTTCTATCACGAGATGTCGGACGCCAAGGTCATCGTGCAGGAAGACCTGAGCCAGTCGAAGGTGGCGATGGTGTTCGGCCAGATGAACGAGCCGCCGGGCAACCGCCTGCGTGTCGCGCTCACCGGCCTGACCATGGCCGAGCGCTTCCGCGACGAAGGCCGTGACATCCTGTTCTTCGTCGACAACATTTACCGCTTCACGCTCGCCGGCACGGAAGTGTCCGCGCTGCTCGGCCGCATGCCGTCGGCGGTGGGTTACCAGCCGACGCTGGCCGAAGAAATGGGTCGCCTGCAGGAACGCATCACGTCGACGAAGGTCGGCTCGATCACCTCGATCCAGGCCGTGTACGTCCCCGCGGACGACCTGACCGACCCGTCGCCGGCCACCACCTTCGGCCACCTCGACGCGACCGTCGTGCTCTCGCGCGACATCGCATCCCTGGGTATCTACCCGGCCGTGGATCCGCTCGATTCGACGTCGCGCCAGGTCGACCCGAACGTCATCGGCGAAGAACACTACGAGACGACTCGTTCCGTGCAGGCCGTGCTGCAGCGTTACAAGGAACTGCGCGACATCATCGCAATTCTCGGCATGGACGAGCTGTCGCCGGAAGACAAACTGGCCGTGTCGCGTGCGCGCAAGATCCAGCGCTTCCTGTCGCAGCCGTTCCACGTCGCCGAAGTGTTCACCGGCAGCCCGGGCAAGTACGTGCAGCTGAAGGACACGATCCGCGGCTTCAAGGCGATCGTGAACGGCGAGTACGACCACCTGCCCGAGCAGGCGTTCTACATGATCGGCGCGATCGAAGAGGCCGTCGAGAAGGCGAAGACGCTGCAGTAGCGGGTACAAACATGGCCACCATTCGCATTGATGTCGTCAGCGCCGAAGAGTCCATCTACTCTGGTGAAGCCGAGTTCGTGGTGCTTCCGGGCATCGCTGGCGAGCTGGGCATCTACCCGCGCCACGCGCCGCTGATCACGCAGATCAAGGCCGGCGTCGTGCGCATCAAGGTGCCGGGCAAGACGGAGGAAGAGATGGTGTACGTGCAGGGCGGCTTCCTCGAAGTGCAGCCCGACCACATCAACGTACTTTCCGATACGGCAATTCGCGCCGCTGACCTCGACGAAGCGAAGGTGCTCGAAGCGAAGCGCCTGGCCGAAGAAGCCCTGCGCGCGCGCAGCGAAAAGCAGGAAATCGCGAGCGTCGAAGCCGAGCTGTCGGCCCTGTCCGCCCAGCTGCAGGCGATTCAGAAGCTGCGCAAGAAGCGCTGAGGAAGGGCAGGAAGGCCAGGAAGGCCAGGAAGGGCAGGAAGGGCAGGAAGGGCAGGAAGGGCAGGAAGTTAAAGAAAAGGGCCCGCTTCGAGCGGGCCCTTCTCGCTTCCGGCCGCGAGGCGCCGGATTACTTCAGTTCGAGCTTGCGGATCATCTCCGTGCCGATCTGGGTGCGCATCTTGCCGCGCGCCACCATCGCCGCGTCGCGCTGCTCCTGGCTGCCGATCAGCTTTTCCTGGATGGCGTCGGTGCGGTTCGCGAGGTCGTCCATCGCGGCCATGTTCTTGTACGTCACGACCAGATAGAGGTTCGGGTCATCCGGGCCGCGCGGCGTCGCCTGATACACCGCGTAGTCGAGAACGATGCCAGCTTTCTTCTGCTCTTCCATCAGCTGCTTGTAGGTCGTGCCGAGGTACTTCATATAGGTCTCGAACATGCCGGGCTCGGTGCGGATCGACGACACCATGGACACTGGTCCCTCCGTGTAGGGACGATCTGTAGCCAAGGCCGTTCCGGTCACCGCAACCAGCGAAAACAGGCCTGCCAGTGCGCCGAGCGCGCGTAGTCTGATCATCATCCTGAAATCCCCTTATCTTTTCACTCATTGGATGGGGCGTGCGTGACGCGCGCCGGTTCTGGAGGCTCTTCAGCCTCTCGTTGTGGAATCTACGCCTGCGAACGCGTCGGGTCATGCCGCGCTGCACTAAGTTGCCCGGGGCACGCGAAAAGGCCCGCCAAAGGGTACGCCAGCCGTGTCCGGTACAATAGCCGTCACCAGATCACCCGCCGGACTGCTCAATGCCAATTTCCGTCGTGATCCTGGCCGCCGGCCAGGGCAAGCGCATGAAGCCGCCCGCTCCTCAAGCACGTCATCGATACCGCGCGCGAGCTCTCGCCCAGCGATATCCACGTCGTTTACGGCCACGGTGGTGAACGTGTGCGCGAAACCCTCGCGAGCGAGAACGTCACCTGGGCGTTGCAGGCAGAACAGCACGGCACTGGACACGCACTACAGCAGGCCCTGCCGGGAGTGCCCGACGACCACCTCGTGCTGGTGCTCTACGGCGACGTACCCCTCACGCAGGCATCCACGCTGCAACGACTGATCGACGCCGCGGGCGCTGGCGAAGCGCTGGGCATCCTCAGCGTACGCATGAAAGATCCGACCGGTTATGGACGAATCGTGCGTGACCGGGCGGGCACGGTGGCGCGCATCGTCGAACACAAGGACGCGAACCAGAAAGAACGCGCGATCGACGAAGTGAACACCGGCCTG
>JAPLSF010000344.1 GCA_026398785.1 Pseudomonadota bacterium
GCGCAGGCTGCCCCTGCGACGCAGAGTGTCAAGACGGATGAGCAGATCATTCTCAAGCAGGTCATGACCGACAAGCGCGCCGTGTACGCGCAGAACCTGCAACTCACGGATGCCGAGAGTCGTGCGTTCTGGCCGATCTACGACGAGTACGAAGGCAAGGCCAAGAAACTCAACGACCAGTTCCTCAAGCTCGTCGACGACTACGCCGCCAAGTACGGCTCGATGACCGATGCCGACGCCACGGCGATGCTCAAGACGAAGATGCAGATCGAGAAGGACCGCGAGGCCCTCAAGCAGACCTACACGAAGAAGGTCGCCAAGGTGCTGCCGCCGGTGAAGGCGCTGCGTTACGCGCAGATCGAGACCCGTCTCGACAACATGATTCGGCGCGAGGTCTACAGCCTGATCCCGCTCGCACAATGATCAAACCCGGAATCCACGGAGTCTCCTAATGAAGAACATCAAGTTCGCCCTTGCCGCCACCGCGCTGCTGTGCGTTGCGGCGCCGTTCGTGGCCCAGGCGCAGTCGACCTACGACGATACGCAGCAGCTGATCGCGCAGATCCAGTCGGACAAGCGCGCCGTCGTACTCAAGGCGATGGCCCTCGACGACGCGCAGCTGACGGCCTTCACGCCGATCTATGACGCGTACCAGGCCGATCGCAAAAAGCTGATGCAGCGCGGCGTGGACCTGATCAATGCCTATTCGTCGAACTACGATTCGATGACCGACGCCGCCGCCAAGGGCTTGCTCAAGGACTGGTTCGCGCTCCAGGACGACGAGTTGTCGCTGGTCAAGGGCACGGCCAAGAAGCTGGACAAGGTCCTGCCGACGACCAAGGTGCTGCGCTTCGTGCAGGTCGAGAACAAGCTCAACACGCTGCTCCGCCTGCCGGGCATCCAGGGCATTCCGCTCGCCAAGTAATCCGCGAGGTAGCCATTCATGTTCAATCTACGATCGACCCGCATGCCGTTCGTCGCTGCCCTCGTGGCGGTGGCTGCGCTCGCTGGTGGTTGCGCCAGCGGTCCGGACGTTCGCGGCGACTACGACCGCAGCGTCGACTTCGGCAAGTACAGCACGTACAACTTCCTCTCGGCTGCAAGTGGCAATCCTGCCGAGTTCCAGTCGATCGCCCAGCAGATGATGCAGCAGGCGGCGTCGCGCGAAATGGAAGCGCGCGGCTACACCAGGTCCGACAACCCGGACCTGCTGCTCAACTTCAAGGGCAAGCTCGAGGAGAAGACCGATATCCAGTCGACGCCGGCGCCGTATTACGGCCCGTCGTACGGGTATCGCGGCTGGGGCGGCGCGCCGTACGGGGCCTATGGCTACGGCGGCACCGAAGTGACTACGCGCCGCTACAACGTCGGCACGCTGGTCATGGACGTCATCGACCGTGAAAAGCGCCAGGCCGTGTTCCAAGGCGGACTCGAGGACGTCGTCACGTCCAAGATGATGCAGGACAAGCAGGGCACGATCACGAACGCAGTCGCGGCGATCTTCGCCAAGTACCCGTTCGTCGCGGGCCAGTCGGCCCCTGTGGCACCGGTCGAGAAGAAGTAACCGCTGTCCCGCCACGTGCGGGGCGGGACGAAGCCGGGCCACCATGGCCCGGCTTTTTCTTTGGTGGCGGGCGGCGATTAAGTGAAATGAATGAGTCCGTATTCACCGCGACTCGCGCGGCCGGACCGGGCGGGATAATGTGTATTCAGGTTTCACCCCGCAAACGGAGTTGGCAATGAATCGAATGCTTGGCCTGACCGTCGCAGCCACCCTCACCATTGGCGCCGCCGTCGCACAGGCTGATGACTTCCGGGGCTTCTACCTCGGCGTGAACATCGGCGCGACCAAGTTGGACATCGACAAGAACGCGTACGATGCCGCGCTGTCCGATGCGTTGACGCAGAGCGGACTCACCGTGCTGTCGGCAACTTCGAGTTCGGGCGAGAATGACGCCTCGTTCGGTGCGTTCGCCGGCTACCGGATCCTGCCCTACCTGGCCGTCGAGGCGGAATGGCTCACGCTCGGTACCGGCAAGTACGAAGCACGCGGCGACGTGACCGACGGCACGACGACCGACACACTGAGGTTCGACGCGGAAACGGACTCGAAAGGCGTTGCCGCCTCCGCTCTCGGCATCTGGCCGATCAGCCGATCATGGGATGTCTACGCGCGGCTCGGCATGATCTTCGCGACCACGACGCTGACGGCACACGCGCGCACCAGCACGCTCTCGTTCGCGGACAATGTCTCGGAAGATACCCAGGACATGCTCTACGGCGTCGGCGCGTCGTACCGGTACTCGGGCACCTGGAGCGTACGACTCGACTACCAGCACTTCGACGGGCTCGGCGATTCCAGGACGACGGGTGAGACGAACGTCGACCGGATCGCGGCGTCGTGGATGTACACCTTCCGCTAGCGCCGACGGGGCAAGCTCACGGACCGCACCCACTCGATGCGTTACGCACCGAGCGGGCGTCAGACCGCAGCTACCGGCCTACTTGGCGGGCGCTTCGACGACCTTGATGGCGAGTGCTTCGGTGAAGGTCAGTTCGACCGTGTCACCCACGCTCACGCCCTCGAGCTTCTCGGGATGCAGCACCTTGATCGTGCGCGTGTTGCCCGCGGGCCCCTGGAACGTCACCGAGGGTACCTTTGGATCGATCGCCGTGATCACGACCGTTGCGGTGGTCTGGCGCGCCAGCGCACCTGCCGGCCTCTGACCCAGCTCGGCTGCACCGCCGGCAATCGCCGTTGCCGGCGCCGCCGTCGTGCCACCCTTCCTGACTTCGTACGCAAGCGCTTCCGCGTACACCACGTGCAGCACGTCGCCCACCTTTACCTGGGCAAGGTTCTTGACGTCCTCGCTCGCGACGAAGGTGACCTCGGTGCCGTCTTCCTTCTTCAGCGTGACTTCACGCGTCTTCTGATCGATCGCTGTAACGACAGC
>JAPLSF010000282.1 GCA_026398785.1 Pseudomonadota bacterium
CCGGGCTCGGAATAGCCCTGGCACCACCAGTCGTCGCCCGCCACGATGCGGGGCAGGAACCGCGCGTTCTGCTCGGACGTGCCGAACGTATAAATGACGGGGCCGACGAGATTCGTGGAAAACGCGATGATCGGGGCCGTGTCGGCACGCTGCAGTTCTTCGGCCCAGATGTGTCGCTGCGTGGCGCTCCAGCCTGTGCCGCCGTATTCGACCGGCCAGGCTGGCACCGACCAGCCTTTCTGCGCGACGATTTTGTGCCAGAGCAGGTAGTCGTCCTTGGCCAGTTCGATTCCTGCGTCCTGTTTCGCGCGTACGTCCGCGGGATAGTGCTCGGCGATGAATGTCCGGACTTCGGCGCGGAACGCGCGTTCCTCGGGGGTGAACTCGAGTTGCATCGGGATCTCGGCCTTTACGGGGAATCTGCCGGTCGGAGGTTATTGGTTCTGCACCGACGGGTCAATTGCACAATTAGACTTGGATGCGACGTCGAACCGGATTGGCAAGCGCGCCAGGCCGTGACTCACTAGCCCGCCCATCCGGACCAGGTCTGGCTGGGTGAATCCTGCGTCGAAGCGCAGATTGCGCAGCCGGTTCAGCAGCAGGTCGTAGGATTCGACGAGTTCCTGCCGGGCGAGCGCCGCTCCCGCGCAGGTGTGGATGCCGCCGCCGAAACCGAGATGCGTGCGGACCGACGCGCGGTCGATATCGAATGCCTGCGGGTCCGGGTAGACGTCCGGATCGCGATTCGCGGCGGACCATGACAACAGGACCAGCGCTCCCTGCCGCATTCGGACACCATGAAACTCGGTGTCCTGCGTCAGGGTGCGGAAATTGTTCTGCACGGCGCCCTCGTACCGCAGCGATTCTTCCGCGAAACGCTCGATGAGCCGCCCGCCGCCGCGAATACGATCCGCGATGTCCGGCCGCTCGACCAGCCGCAGCATGCCGAGCGACAGGGCGTTCGCCGTCGTGTCGTTACCCGCGACGATGAGCAGTTCGCAGAGGCCGAGCTGCTCGTGCTGTCGCAACGGAACTTCGCCGCTACCCAGGTCGAAGGTTGCGTGCGCGATATCCGTCAGCAGGTCGTCACGAGGCGATTCCCTGCGGGCGGCGAGTTCTCCCACCAGGAAGTGCTGCAACTCGGCAATCTGAGTCACGCAGTCGAACATCTCCTGCTCGGTAAGCGGCTGCAGGAGCGGCTTCACCCAGGCATCAGACCAGCGCTTGAACTCGTCGATCCGCCCGCGTTGCACGCCGAGCAGGTCGGCGATCACCAGCACCGAGAGCTTCCAGGCATAGTCGCGGGTGAACTCACAGCGACCGGCCAGTGCAAAATCGTCAATCAGGCTCGAGGCAACCGCGCGAATCTGCGGCCGCATCTGGTGGAACCGTTTGTCACGCAGCACCTTGCCCAGCACCCCGCGGAAGGCTGTATGCCGCGGTGGATCCATGACGATAAGTTGCGGCGTACGGCCGAAACCTTTCTCCTTGAGCAAGGCCTCGGCCCGCGGATACAGGTTGACGCCCTGCGCGCCGACGGGACGGCTGGAAAATATGCCCGGCTGGGCGAGAATCTCCCTGATCGCCTCCGCGCCGATGACGAGGTAGGTCGCTTTGTCCGGCGTCGAAACATCGAGCACCGGCCCTTCGGTGCGCCGCGACTCGTAATAGCCGTAAGGGTCCGCGAGCGTGCGCGGATCGAAGAACTCGGCGACCGGATCCGTTGACACGCGCCGCCCTCCTACCCTAGCGTCGGCCACGAGCGAGGAGTCCACGCATGACCGCCAACCGCGAATCTCACCCGTCCCATCCGTTCTGGCCGCAGATTGACGCCCTGCTGCAGCCCTGGCGGATCAACGACATCCCGGCCATCGCCGAAACCTTCGCCGAAGACGGCGTGCTGCACAGCATGATGGGCACCCCGATCCGCGGTCGCGCCAGCCTGCGCAAGGTGCTCGGCAAGCACCTGGCACACATCGTGAGCATCGAATTCGAGATCCGGAACATCGCCATGAACGGCGACGTACTGATCCTCGAACGTGTCGACCACGTGACCACGCCGGAGGGCCTGCATTCGCTGCCGGTCGTCGGCGTGATCGAACTGCGCAACGGCTTGATCCAGGCCTGGCGGGAGTACTTCGATTCCGTGCAGGCGGCATCGGCGCTCGACGCGTCGAAAGCCAGTTCGTCGGCCTGAGTCACTCGCCTGCCTGCCGCGGCGCGGTCAAGCGCTGCCAGCCGCGGATCGCACCTTCGCAACGTCGGCCGTCAACTTCGCGTAGATGGCGTCCGGTTCGACTTCCGGCTTGCGAGTGCTCTCGTAGGCGTGCGCCGCCCGTGGCGCGCGATCGAACCACAGCGCGCCGGGCACCGGTGCAGGGCGTTTCGCAGCCAGCCACAACGCCGTGTCGCCGCCCTGCGCCGGCGTGCGCAGGGCCCGCCCCAGGTGTCGCTCGAGATCCGGCAGCGCGGTACTCACACCCTGCGTGGCGACCCAGCCCGGGTGCATGGTGTACGACACGAGCCTGCGTTCGGGCCGCGTCCAGCGCTCGGCCAACGCCAGCTGCGCGCGCTTGTGCGCGGCATACGCCATCACGCCGCTGTACCGCTCCGGCTTCTGTTCCAGTCGCCGCAGGCTCAGCGCCGTGTTGTAGAGACCACCGGAGGCCATGTTGATGATGATGCCGCCGTCGAGCACGCCCGCATCGGTGAGCGTCTCGGTCAATGCGAAGTGGCACAGCAGGTTCAGCGCGTAGGTGCCTTCGAATCCTTCCGGGTTCAGCCGGTGCGTGTGATCGAGCATGCCGATGTTGTTGACCAGGACTTCGAGCTTGCCGCCGCGCCGCTTCACCTCGTCCGCGAGCGCGAGATTCGCTGCCACCAGCCCGAGGTCGAACTGCAGCGGAACGATGCCAGCGCCGCCTTCGTTCCTGAGCGTCGCGAGCGTCGATTCCTGCCTGCCGACGGCAAGGACCGTCGCACCGCGCTGCGCGGCGCCGAGTGCAATCCCCTTGCCGATGCCGCCCGTGGCGCCGGTCACCAGCCAGGTCTGGCCCTTGAACGACGCGTGCAACGGTCGCAGTGGCAGGCCCCGCGCCACGTAACCCACGGCAGTGAACGAAGGCGCGAAGCGGCCGTAGAACACCACGACCTTCATCCACATCGGCATCTCGGCAGGCTTGGTCATGGCGTGGTTCCGTTCTTCAGCTGAAAATCTCGAACAGGCCAGCTGCGCCCATGCCGCCGCCGACGCACATCGTGACAACGCCGTATTTCGCGCCGCGCCGACGCCCTTCATGCAGCAGGTGACCGACACAACGCGCGCCGGTCATGCCGGGCACCGTGTTCGGCAAGCCCGCCCGCAATGCGGAGAAGCGCGCAATGTTCTGGCCGGTCGCACCCTGCTGCACGACGCAACCAAAGACGACGTCCTCGACCTCGGCCGGATCCACACCCGCACGCCGCACGGCTTCGGCAACGACATGCCCGCCCAGGGTCGTGGCGTCGGTATCGTTGAAAGCACCGCGGTAGGCCCGGCCGATCGGAGTGCGCGCGGTGGCGACGATGACTGCTTCCCTGGACATGCGCCTTCCCGGTCTTATATTAAAAGTCGCAATTGAACCTGTCGGGGGCGGAATGTCAACGCCGTCCGTCTGTCGCCTTGCCGCGAAGGGCTCCATGTGCAAGCATCGCTTTCACTATCGAACTGATGCCGAGACCGGGGGACCGCACGTGGACGCGAGCAACCAGCAGCAGGTTTTCGAATTCTCCGATCGCTTTACCGCGGCGCTGAACCGCGGTGACCCGGCCGAAGTTCGCCAGTTCTACCAGCCGGACGCGACGTTCTGGCACAACTACGACGACGTCCACCAGACCGTGGCCGACAACATGAAGGTGCTGGAGTGGATGGTGCGTAAGGCACCGCACCGCAATTACCGCATCGTGCGCCGCGAGCTGATTCCAGGCGGCTGGATGCAGCAGCACGTCGTCGAGGCGACGCTAGCGAACGGCAAGCAGATGAAGCTGTTCGCCTGCTGCCTGATCACGCTGAAAGACGGGCTGGTCTGGCGCATCGAGGAATACCTCGACCCGGCCCAGGCGGCAGTGCTGCGGGAAGTGAAGACGGCCTGAGCCGCCGCGTCAGCCGAGGCGCTCGATCACCATCGCAGCGCCTACACCGGCGGCGCCCGAACAGACCACAAGCCCGAGGCGTCCGTTTGACGCATCGAGCACGTCGAGCAGCGTCGATACCAGGATGGCACCGGACGCGCCCATCGGGTGACCGCGCGCGATGTGACCACCGGCGACGTTCACCTTGTCCGGGTCTACCGGATAATCGCGGAGGAATTTCGCGATCGTCACGGCGAAGGCTTCCATGAACTCGATGCGGTCCATGTCGGCGAGCGTCAGCCCCGTACGCTCCAGCACCCTGGCCATCGCAGAGAAACCGGCCAGCAGCGAAGCGTGCGGATCGCCACCTGATTCCGCATAGCCAAGGATCCGTGCGCGGGGCCTGTTCCCTGCTGTCGGCACGCCGCCGATCAGCGCGAGCCCGGCGCCGTCACAGATCGGCGGTGCATGTCCAATCGTGTGGCGATGATCAATCGGGCCATCGAGCGCGTCCGCGTATTGCGTGGCCAATGCCGCAAAGCTCGGCGCCATCGCGGCCAGTGATTCTGCAGTGGACTGCGGTCGGGCGCATTCGTCTAGACCCAAGCCACCGAGCGGGATGCGCGAAGCCGTCAGCGCCGGGTTCGCTTCCGCCGCACCCGCTCGCAGTTGCGACACGAGTGCGACCGCGTCGAGTTGCTCGCGGGAAACGCCCTCCGCTTCAGCAAGCCGATCGGCCGCCAGTACGACGGGAATGAAGCGCGTGCGCTTCGGCAAGCTCGCGTCGGTGTAGTAGCTCGCGTTGTCGCCGAGAAACGGTACGCGCGACATCATCTCGACGCCGCCCGCAAGCGCCCGCTCGAGATTTCCCGCTGCGATCTGTGTGGCGACGTGACCGATCGCCGTCAGGCCCGACACACAGTAGTTGTTCAACGTGAAAGCATACGCACCGTCGGCGACGCCGGCATGCAGCTTGGACACCAGTGCGATGTTGGCGCCCTGGTCGCCCACCTGGTCGACACAACCCAGGACCAGCGCCTGGACGTTCCGTGCATCATGGCCACGGGCCTGCAGGCCGTCCACGAGGCCCGCCACCAGCTCCTGCGGCTTCATCTTTGCGAGACCGCCCTCGGCGCGGGCCTTGCCGCGCGGCGTGCGCACGGCGTCGTAGATGTAAGCATGTGTCATCGATGTTTTCTCAGTCACGCATGCCGACGACGAAACTCACCACGGTACCGAGCGAGCCGCCGATGTTGAGCGTGCCATACGTGCGCGCACCTGCGACTTGATAATCGCCCGCCGTGCCCGTGACCTGCCGGCCCGCATCGAGCAACAACCGTGCGCCAGTGGCGCCGACGGGATGACCGACCCCGATGAGTCCGCCCGACGCGTTCACCGGACACCGCCCGTCGAGTTCGACCAGGCCGCTGTCGATCGCCTGCCAGCTCTGTCCCGGCGGCGTGAGGCCGAAATGGTCGATCGCCATGTATTCGGTGGACGTGAAGCAGTCGTGCGTCTCAATGCCGTCGAGACTTTCGACGCCGTCGATGCCCGCGCGTCGCCACGCATCGGTGATGGCCTTGCGCACGTGCGGGAACATGTATTCCTCGCCTTTGCTGCGTTCGAGCTTGTCGAGGAAGCGGATCCCGGCGTTGGTGTGACCCCAGCCGAGGATCTGCGGAAACTCGTTCACCTTGACGCTGCGGCGCGCCGCATAGCGCTGGATGAAGCGGTCCGACGCCAGCACCACCGCGACCGCGCCGTCGGTGATCTGGCCGCAGTCCTGCCGCCGCGTGCCCGGCTCGATGATGGGATTGAACTCGTCGTCGTCGGTGAACGTCTCGGCGCGGAATTTCCAGCCGCGGGTCTGCGCGCGAGGATTGCGCTTCGCGTTGCCCATGTTGATCTCGGCGATACGGTTCAGGTAGCGACGGTCGAGGCCGTAGCGCTCATCGTACTCCATCGCGATCCGGCCGAACACGGCGGGCCAGACGAACTTGCAGTCGATCCCTTCGTGACCCTGCCACGACGCCGCGTTCTGTACCTGCGACGCCTGGTCGCCCGGCAGGTTCTTCTCCTCTTCGACACCGAGCACCATGATACAGTCGTAGCGGCCTGCCTCGATTTCGGCCGAAGCGGAAAGTATGCCCAGCGAGCTGGACGCACAGGCCGCTTCGTGCCGCATCGCCGGCTTGCCGAAGAACTCGGGCTTCACCTGCGCCACCATGGCAGCGAGGTGGCCCTGACCGCGATACAGCTCGCCGAAGGCGTTGCCGACATGGATCGCTTCGATGTCGGCGGGCTCGAGCAGGCACGACGCCAAAGCGCCGTCGATCGCCTCGCGCATCATGTCGGTGTAATCGAGTCCTTCGCGCGACCATGCACGCGCGAAATCGGTCTGATAACCGCCAATCAGGTGGATCGCCATGACGTGCCCCTCGCTGGTACCGGCTCAGGATAACGCATCAGTCCTATAATGCTAGTCACTGTCGAGACCGGCGACCTGCCCGCCCCGCACGGTCACGCCGTGGGCCTCGCGATCCCAGGTATCGGCCGTCACACCCTCAGCCCGCAGCCGGTGTTTTTCGATCTTCGCGGTGGGTGTCTTCGGCATTTCGGGGACGACCCGGATGTAGCGCGGCAGCATGAAGTGTGCCAGGCGCGGAACCAGGAAGCGCAGCAGCGCACGTGGTTCGACCACCTGCCCGGCGTTGGCCGTCACGACCAGCAGGACCTCGTCTTCGGATTCGGTGCTCGGCACCGGGATCGCGGCAGCCTCGAGCACCGATGGGTGGCACAGGGCTTCGGCCTCGACCTCGAACGACGAGATGTTTTCGCCGCGACGGCGGATGGCGTCCTTCATCCGGTCGACGAAGAAGAAATTGCCTTCCGCATCGCACCGGAACGCATCGCCGGTGTGGAACCAGCCATTGCGCCACACCGCCGCCGTCGCCTGAGGATTGCGGTAGTAGCCCTGCGTGATCTCCCAGGGCCGCGACGCGCGGAGGATCAATTCACCGACTTCACCGTGCGGCACTTCGATGTCGTTCCCATCCACGACACGTGCCTCCACCCCTGCACGTGGCCGGCCGCACGTGCCGAGGACCTCGGGGTTGGCACCGGACCGGATCGGCACGGCAGTCTCCGTCATGTTGAACGCGGTGTGCATCTGCAGTCCGTAACGCTCTGCGACCGCGCGCGAGTCCTGGTTCCAGGGCACGGTCACCACGTTACGCAACGGATGATCGCGATCGTGGTCGCTCGGCGGCTGCTGCAGCAGGAACTGCGTCATAGCGCCGACGAGGCAGCAGCCGGTGATGTCGAACCGTCGCACGGTGCCCCAGAACGTCGCCGGCTTGAACCCGTCGTAAAGGATGCAGGTGCCGCCTTTGGTCAGCCGATCCATGACCGCGCCGGCGCCACTGATGTGGAACAGCGGCAGGTTGGCCAGCACGCGGTCGTCGGCATCGAAATAGTCCATCCCCATCGCACCGCCACACCAGGTCTGGATGTAGGTGGAGATGACGGCTTTCGACGGACCGGTCGTCCCGGACGTCAGGATGATGAAGTTGGGATCCCAGGGGTCGACGGGTCGCGACGGCTCCGCGCGATCGGACGTGTGCAGAATCTCTATGCCGTGGTAGGTCAATGCGCCCCTGCTCGGAGGCACATTCCCGACGACGACCACATTCTGCAATTGCGCGGTCTCGATCTCCTGCAATCGGGACAGCAGACTCGCGTGCGCCACCATGACGTTTGCATCCGACAACTCGATGGCGTGCTGCAGCAATCGACCGCGATAGCCCGTATTGATCGGCACGTGCACGGCGCCCAGGTAGTTCGCGGCGAGCCACGCCAGGACGGCTTCGGCTGCGTTCGGCATCCAGCACAGCACGTGCGAACCTTGCTGCACTCCCAGCGACCGTAACCCGGCCGCCGCGTGCTGGACGCGCTCCAGCGTGTCCGCGAACGTCCAGGCGCTGCCGTCCTCGAAGTGCAGGAAGGGCTTAGCGGACCGTTCGCCCGCCCAGCGCCGCAGGAGGTCGCCGACGACACATTCGCTGCGGTCCGGAATTCTTGCGTAGGCGTCCATCCTGCTAGGATGTCTGACGTCCGTTCGACAGCGCAAGCAAGTGAGAGACCCGAGATGACTTGGGAGCCCGAACTCGAAGAACTGCGGCAGCGACAGGCCCTGGCCCGCGAGATGGGCGGACCCGACAAGATCGCAAGACAGCGCGCTGCCGGTCGTCTGACGGTGCGCGAGCGCATCGGCGCCTTGCTCGATGCCGGCAGCTTCCACGAGATCGGCTCGCTCACGGGCAACGGCATCTACGACGCAACCGGCGCCTTGCAGTCGCTGACCCCGACCAACTTTATCTTCGGCCGCGGTCGCATCGAAGGCCGTCGCGTCGTCGTGGCGGGCGACGACTTCACCGTGCGCGGCGGCGCGTCCGACGCTTCGATCATCGAGAAGCAGGTGGCAGCCGAACAGATGGCGCACGAATTGCGCCTGCCCATGATTCGCCTGATCGAAGGCAGCGGCGGCGGCGGTTCGGTCAAGTCGCTCGAGGCGATGGGTTACACCTACGTGCCGTTCCTGCCGGGCTTCGAGCACATGGTCCGCAACCTTGCGACAGTGCCGGTGGTGAGTCTCGGCCTGGGCCCCATCGCAGGCTTCGGTGCCGCCAAGGTCGTGCAAAGCCACTACTCGCTGCTGGTGCGCGGCCAGTCACAGATGTTCGTCGCCGGACCGCCCGTCGTCGCAGCCGCGGGGCAGCAGCTGACGAAGGAGGAACTCGGCAGCAGCCGCATTCATGCGTCGAACGGTGCGGTCGACGACGACGTGGCGAGCGAACAGGAAGCGTTCGAGCGGGCGCGTCGCTATCTCAGCTACCTGCCCTCCTCCGTGCATGAACTCCCTCCCCGCCTGCCGACCGGCGACGACCCCGAGCGTCGCGAGGAATTTCTCGTGTCCGCCGTCCCGCGCGACCGGCGCGAGGTCTATCGCATGCGCCCGATCATCGAGGCCGTCGTCGACACGGGCTCTCTCTTCGAGATCGGCCGTCTGCATGGCCGCTCCGTGATCACGGGGCTGGCCCGGCTCGACGGCTGGCCCGTCGCCGTGATCGCGAGCGATCCGTTCGTGATCGGCGGTCTCTGGACAGCGGCGAGTTCGGCGAAGCTCGAGCGGTTCGTGAACTTCGCGCAGACGTTCCACCTGCCGGTCGTGCACCTCGTCGACAATCCCGGCTTCATGATCGGCAAGCAGGCCGAGCACGAAGCCACCATCCGCGCGGGCGCCCGCGCACTGACCGCGATCTACCAGGCGACTGTCCCCTGGTGCACGGTGATCATCCGCAAGGTGTTCGGCGTCGCCGGTGCTGGCAACCAGAACCACACGCGTTTTCACTATCGCTACGCGTGGCCATCGGCGGACTGGGGCTCGTTGCCGATCGAAGGCGGCATCGAGGCTGCTTACAAAGCCGAACTCAATGCGGCGGAAGATCGCACCGCGCTCGCGGCCGAGATCACGCAACGGCTCAACCGGATGCGTTCACCGTTTCGATCTGCGGAGAGATTCCAGATCGAGGAAATCATCGACCCGCGCGACACGCGCAAACTGCTCTGTGAGTTCGCAGATATCGCTGCGCCCCTGCGCGCCACCACGCCGTTGGAATTCGCCTATCGCCCGTGAGAGTTGCGCCCGCCGCCGCAAACCTGCCGACGCCGTGGCACGCGCGTCATCGAGCGGCTAGTCATTCACGCGCGATTGGTCACGCGCGATTGGTGCCGGCACCGCTCACACAGGATCTTGACGAACGCTTCCGTCACGCAGTGATAGCAGTCGTCGTCCTCGTCGATCTGCACGAGGCACGAGCCGTCGTCGAACAGCACGTCCACCTGGCACCGCGCACAGTGTCCGCGCGGGCCGATGCCCGGCTCCTCGTACAACTCGACTCTGACACAGTTGATCCGGCGCCGGAGCGCCTGGGCCAGGCGTTCGGTCTCGTGATGAACGACCGCGCGCAATTCGTCGGACAGTTCGATGCCGTGGACTCTGACTTCCGTTCTCATGGCGCCACCCCTGAATGGAGGTCACTGGACTAGGGCTAAGCGGCAGAGCACTTGCTGCGACAGCGACGTCTGCGAGACGGCACGCTGCGCACTATCAACGCACAGGGACATTACAATAGTGTTGCTGGAAGATTGAGTCTGCGCCCCATTCGTCGCGAAATCATCTTGCGGCGCATTGGGCTTCCCCCGTTCGCGCGCAATGACTTGAAGCGCACGGTGGCGGCGGACCGGCAACATCCGTTCCTTCCGCACTGTGACGACGGGATTCGGCTGCGTAGGATGCGGTGCTCCAGCCAGGGAAACCACGAACTCGAGGTCCGCCCATGCAACGAGTCAGTCGTGCCCTTTCGGGCGCCAGCGCGCTTGCCTGCCTGCTGCATGCGGCCTCGGGGCACGCCGAACCGCTCCTGACCCGCAACCAGCATCCGCTGGCCACGCTCTATGGATTGCCGATGCCGCTTGCAGCGCGGTTGCCGGGGCCAGGCTCGGGCAGTATCGGCGGCAACCTCAACTGGAGCAATTTCGCCACGACGGACACGACTGAACGGCGCAGTTACACGCTCGATGGCGAAGTGTTCGAGGTTCGCGTGCAGGGGGCGTGCGCACTGGGCGAGCGCTTCACCGTGCAGGGTGAACTGGCATGGCGGCAACTGAGCGGGGGCTCGCTCGACTCGCTGGTGGAAAGCTGGCACGACCTGTTCGGCCTGCCGAACGGCTCACGCGACCGCCTGCCCAAAGATGCATTGCTGATCGAATACCGTTCCGGCGACTCGGCATTACTGCGGGTCGACGATGAATCATCAGGACTCGCCGACCTGCCCCTGTCGCTGGGCTACCAGTTGGCCGCGTCCGAACGCGGCGCAGTGGCAACCTGGCTCACGATCAAATTGCCCACCGGGAAGGCCGAGAACCTCACTGGCAGCGGCGCCGTCGATGTCGCACTCTCGCTGGCAGGTGAGCGGCAATTGTCCGAACGCTGGCAGTTGTTCGGGCAGGTCAACGTGGCGTGGCTCGGCAACGGCGACGTGCTTACGGACCTGCAGCAGGACTTCGCGGGTTCATTACTCGCGGGCACAACGTGGAAAGCGTGGCGTGGCCTCGAATTGACCGGGCAACTGGAGGCAAACACGGCCGTGGTGGACACCGGCACCGATCTCGACGGCGACGCTGTCGTGCTCACGCTCGGTGGGCGTTATCGAACAGCCGCCGGTTGGGCATTTGAATTCGGCTTCAGCGAGGACCTGCAGGTCAATGCATCGCCGGACATCGTGTTCCTGCTGGGCGTGCGACACTCCCTCTAGGGGCATTGCCGGACCGGCAGAGAAGCCGACGTGCAGTTAAGATGAGGGCACGTCCCGCCAACGGGAGTGGGCACTCTCACCGATGACAACGACCGTCGACTGGAGGAGATCGAGCCATGGCTATCCTGATGACCCATTTCTGGCCAGGTGCGACTGAAAAGCAATATCGCGAGGAACTCGCAGGCGTTCATCCGAACGGCGGTCGCGACCTTCCGGCTGGACAGATTTTCCATGCCGCTGGCCCGGCTCCGGGCGGCTTCCTGATCGCGGTGGTGTGGGATTCGAAGGCATCCGCCGACCGCTTCGTGCAGGAAGTGCTGATGCCCAATGTCGCCAGGAAGGGCGGTCTCGAAGGCAAGCCGGTGGAAACGATCGCCGAGATCGTGAACCTGCACGGACTCTGACACCCGGTTGCCGCGCCAGAGCTGTCAGTACTTGTGCTGGCCCGGCCGCCCGCAGGCATCCCGACTGTTAGCGTGCGCCGATGAGCGCACCCTTACCCCGGATCATCCAGGGCGGCATGGGACACGACGCCCTAGCGCAGTCGCTCGTCGGGCAGCAGTCGGCCCAGTTCCTTCGCCACTACGCCGTAGCACTCGCACGCACGCGACTCCAGCCCTGAGCGCTCCAGCACCGAGATGTGACCGCGCCGGTACCGAATGAGGCCAGCACGCTGCAGGTTCCCGGCAGCGGCAGTAATGCCCTCCCGCCTGACGCCGAGCATGCTGGCGACCAGTTCCTGCGTCATGA
>JAPLSF010000387.1 GCA_026398785.1 Pseudomonadota bacterium
TGACCGCGGGCAACACGGCGCTCTGTACCGTGGGTCGCAGCGGCAACGACCTGCATTACCGCGGCTACGACATCCTCGACCTCGCGGACAAGTGCGAGTTCGAAGAAGTCGCGCATCTGCTGGTGCACGGGAAGCTGCCGAACGCGGCAGAGCTCAGGGGCTACCAGGCCAAGCTGATGCGGCTGCGCGGATTACCGGAATCGGTGCAGACGGCGTTGCAGGCATTGCCTGCGTCGAGCCACCCGATGGACGTCCTGCGCACCGGCACGTCCGTGCTCGGCTGCACGCTGCCGGAAAAGGACGATCACAACACCGCGGGTGCGCGCGACATCGCCGACCGGTTGCTCGCCAGCCTGGGCTCGATGCTCTGCTACTGGTATCACTACAGCCACTCGGGCCGGATCATCGAAGTCGAAACCGACGACGACTCGATCGGCGGCCACTTCCTGCACCTGCTGCACGGCGCGCCGGCGCCCGCCTCGTGGGTGAAGGCGATGCACGTGTCGCTCAACCTGTACGCCGAGCACGAGTTCAATGCGTCGACCTTCACTGGCCGCGTGATCGCCGGCACCGGGTCTGACCTCTACTCGTGCATCACCGGAGCGATCGGTGCACTGCGCGGCCCGAAGCACGGCGGCGCCAACGAAGTCGCTTTCGAGGTGCAGAAGCGCTACGAGACGCCGGACGAAGCCGCAGCGGACATCAAGGCGCGCGTCGAGCGCAAGGAAGTCATCATCGGTTTCGGCCACCCGGTCTATACGATCAGCGATCCACGCAACAGGGTGATCAAGGAGGTCGCGCACAACCTGTCGCGGGAAGCGGGCGACCTCAAGATGTTCCACATCGCCGAGCGTCTCGAGACCGTGATGTGGGACATCAAGCAGATGTTCCCGAACCTCGACTGGTTCAGCGCGGTCTCGTATCACATGATGGGCGTGCCGACAGCCATGTTCACGCCGCTGTTCGTGATCGCCCGCACCGCCGGCTGGAGCGCGCACGTGATCGAGCAGCGCATCGACGGCAAGATCATCCGGCCAAGCGCGAATTACACGGGGCCGGAAGACCGGAAGTTCGTGCCACTCAAGGAAAGGGGCTGAGGAGGTGGAGGAAGGGAAGGAAGGGCAGGAAGGGCAGGAAGGGGTTAGTCGGAAGGCCGGCCACTCCGGCCATTCGAATCGTTGCGCCGTTCCCAGGCTTCCAGACTCTCCGAATCGCGACCTACGTGCCCGCAGATCTTTCTGAATTCGTTCCTGCTGACTCCTGACCCCTTCCTGCCCTTCCTTCCCTTCCTTCCCTTCCTCCACTTCCTTCACTTCTTCATGAACACTGCGTATCGCACCCGACTTCCAGGCACTGCCCTCGACTACTTCGACGCGCGCGCTGCCGTCGACGCCATCGAGCCGGGTGCGTACGACAAACTGTCGTACACGGCGCGCGTACATGCCGAAAATCTCGTGCGTCGCTGCGATCCGGCGATTCTCGAGGCCTCCCTCCGGCAACTCATCGAGCGCAGGCGCGACCTGGACTTCCCGTGGTTTCCAGCGCGCGTCGTCTGCCACGACATCCTCGGCCAGACTGCGCTCGTCGACCTGGCGGGACTGCGGGATGCGATTGCTGAGCAGGGCGGCGATCCGGCCAAGGTCAACCCCGTGGTGCCGGTGCAGTTGATCGTCGACCATTCGCTCGCCGTCGAGTGCGGCGGCTTCGATCCGGATGCGTTCACGAAGAACCGGGCGATCGAAGACCGGCGCAACGAGGATCGCTTTCACTTCATCGCCTGGACCAGGCTCGCGTTCAGGAACGTCGACGTGATTCCACCGGGCAACGGGATCATGCACCAGATCAACCTGGAGCGAATGTCGCCGGTGATTCACGCGCAGGGCGGCGTCGCATTCCCGGACACGCTGGTCGGCACCGACAGCCACACGCCGCACGTCGATGCGCTCGGCGTGATCGCCGTCGGCGTCGGCGGACTCGAAGCCGAAAGCGTCATGCTGGGTCGTGCCTCGTGGATGCGCCTGCCCGACATCATCGGCGTGCAGCTCACCGGCAAGCCGCAACCCGGCATTACTGCCACCGATGTCGTGCTGGCGTTGACCGAGTTCCTGCGGCAGCAGAAGGTGGTCGGTGCGTACCTCGAGTTCTTCGGCGCAGGCGCTTCCGCGCTGACGCTGGGCGACCGCGCAACGATCTCCAACATGGCACCGGAGTATGGCGCGACCGCGGCGATGTTCTTCATCGACGAGCAGACAATTACCTACCTGAAGCTCACCGGACGCGAAGACGCGCAGGTGAAGCTGGTCGAAACCTACGCGAAGCACACCGGACTGTGGGCCGACAGCCTGCGAACCGCGGCGTACGAACGCGTGCTGCAGTTCGACCTGTCGAGCGTCGTGCGCAACATGGCGGGGCCGTCCAATCCGCATGCTCGCGTCGCGACGAGCGATCTCGCCGCCAGGGGCATCGCAGGAGCCTGGCAGGACGAACCGGGCAAGCTGCCCGACGGCGCCGTCATCATTGCGGCAATCACCAGCTGCACCAACACCAGCAATCCGCGCAACGTGATTGCGGCGGGACTCCTGGCGCGCAACGCGAACCGGCTGGGATTGCAGCGGAAGCCGTGGGTCAAGAGTTCGCTTGCACCCGGCTCCAAGGCTGTCGCGCTGTACCTCGACGAGGCGAAGCTGACCACGGAACTCGAACAGCTAGGGTTCGGCGTCGTCGCGTTTGCGTGCACCACGTGCAACGGCATGTCGGGTGCGCTCGACCCGAAGATCCAGCAGGAGATCATCGAGCGCGACCTGTATGCGACCGCAGTGCTCTCGGGCAATCGCAACTTCGACGGCCGCATCCACCCCTACGCGAAGCAGGCGTTTCTCGCGTCGCCGGCG
>JAPLSF010000002.1 GCA_026398785.1 Pseudomonadota bacterium
GACAAGCGCAGCACGCTGCCCCCGGTGCTCGGCGGGCGCGGCAACCTGGTGGGCTCGTACGACCAGACGCTGTCAGTCGTGCTGACCGTGTACGGCAACTGGGCCTTGTGACCGGACGCCGTCCGCCGGGCATCGTTCGAATCGTTGCGCTCGTCGTCACCTCGGAGATTGCCATGAGTTACCGGATTCGGCAGGCGCACTTCGCCGGCGCCGTGCTGCTGTGCGTCATCGTGCCGGCCCTGCCGGCGTCCGCGGACGAAGCAGGCGAGGCGTACGAGTACAGCCTCGCGATGCAACTGTCGAACCCGGTGGCGGCGCTCATCAGCGTGCCGCTGCAACTGAACTACGACCAGGACATCGGCCCGGCTGACGACGGGGACCGCTGGCTGCTCAACGTGCAGCCCGTCATCCCGTTTGACCTGAACGACGACTGGAACCTGATCTCGCGCACCATCCTGCCGGTGGTGCGGCAGTCGGACATCTTCCCTGGCGCCGGAACGCAGACCGGGGTCGGCGACGTGGTCCAGAGCATCTTCTTCTCGCCCAAGGCGCCAACGGCTTCGGGCTGGATCTGGGGCGCCGGCCCGGTGCTGCTGCTGCCGACCGGCTCGAACGACCTGCTGACCACCGACAAGTGGGGCGCGGGGCCGACCGCGGTGGTGCTCAAGCAGTCGAACGGCTGGACGCGCGGCGTGCTCGCCAACCACATCTGGTCGTTCGCGGGTGACGGCGATCGTGCCGACGTCAACGCGACCTTCCTGCAGCCGTTCCTCACCTACACCACGCCGACCCAGTGGACGTTCGCCGTCACTACCGAGGCTGGCTACGACACGAGCAGTGGTCGGTGCCGGTCAACGCCAGCGCCTCGAAACTGCTGCGGTTCGGCACCCAGCTGGTGAGCCTGGGCGGCGGCGTGCGGTACTGGCTCGACAGTCCGGACAGCGGCCCGGAAGGCTTGGGGCTCCGCTTCACGATGACGCTGCTGTTCCCCCGGTGATTGCCTCGATCACGTGGCAGGGCCCGCATGAATTCCGCGTAGCTTCCCGCGCAGCGACGACACCTTCTACCCCGTGGTCATGGGATAGGAAATGGTATGGAGGCCTACGGACTGCGTGGCTTGCTCGCCGAGTACGGGGAAGTATGCCGGCCCCTCAAGTTGACCGTAGAGCGCCTGTTTTCAGCGTGACGAACTCCTGCTGCAGGTCGATTTGAGACGTACCCGGCTTCGACAAGCGGACATTTCGCGGCGCCCAATCCCGGGAATGAATCGCGCCTCACCGCGAGACGGCTCGCATCCGGCAGACTTTGCGTATGGCGCCTTTCCGTTGACGCACCAAGGCCGTTCACCGCACAGCATGATCGACTCGACGCAAACACCGGCCGCCAGCCATGACGCGCCGCCGGTCCGGGGCTAGCATCGCGGGCTGCGACTAAGTGGCAAGGATGGGGGATGAGCATGAACGCACTTCGAATCCTGATGCTCTGCACGGCATTTTCATGGCCGGTAGCACAAGCGGCCGATCCGGTGGACGCAGCCGTTGCCAGCGGTGCCGCGGTCGCCGCAGCCATTGCCAGCCCCGATCGGCCCAAGGCCGACCTCGAACGGGACGCCGTCGCCAAGCCGGCCGAAGTGCTTGCATTCATGGGTGTCGCGCCCGGCATGCGAGTGGCCGACATGTTCTCGGCCGGCGGCTACTACACCGAACTCCTCGCCCGCACGGTCGGCGTGAAGGGCCACGTGATCGCGTACAACAACCCGCCGTACGCCAGGTTCGCGGAGAAGGGCATCGCTCAGCGCTATGCCGACGGGCGGCTCGGCAACGTGCAGCAGATCACGGCCGAAGTAGGTGACTTGCAGCTGGCGCCGGCATCGATCGATGCCGCATTGTTCGTGATGAGCTACCACGACGCGTACTGGCGTCCGGAGGACGGCTCCTGGAACAAGACCAACCCGGACGAACTGCTCAAGCGGCTCTTCGCCGGGCTCAAACCGGGTGGCGTGGTCGTCGTCCAGGATCACGTCGCGAATCCAGGCGGTGACGTCGCCAAGGTGGTGGATACGCTGCACCGGATCGATCCGGTGCTCGTGCAGCGGGACTTTGCCAAGGCCGGGTTCGTCCTCGACGGCGAGAGCAAGGTGCTGGCGCACGCCGCAGACGACCATACCAAGCTCGTGTTCGACGAGTCCATCCGCGGCAAGACGGACCAGTTCATCTACCGCTTCCGCAAGCCAATCCCCTAAGATGCCGGCGCGCGGCGGTGGCTGCGCGTCAGGCTGTACAGAATGGAACGGACGGTATCCGCAGCGGGTGACGGAGTGCTGCGGCTCGCGATGTGGTCGGGTCCGCGCAACCTTTCGACGGCGTTTATGCGCTCGTGGGAAAACCGCGGCGACACGCTCGTCATCGACGAGCCGTTCTATGCGCACTACCTGAAAGTCACCGGCCTGGACCATCCCGGCCGCGACGAGATCATTGCGCACCAGGAATCCGACTGGCGTCGCGTAGCCGACTCGCTGCTGGCCCCGGTGTCGTCCAACATCCGGGTCTTTTACCAGAAGCAGATGTCGCACCACCTGCTGCCGCACATGGGGCGCGAGTGGCTCGACTCGGTGACACACGCCTTCCTGATCCGCGATCCGTCCGCGATGCTGGCGTCGCTCGGCGGCAAGCTCACGAATTTCGATCTGCTCGCCACGGGCCTGCCGCAGCAGGTCGAGATCTTCGAGCACGTGTTGCTGCGCACGGGCAAGGTGCCGGCCGTGCTCGACTCCGCCGACCTGCTCGAACGCCCCGAGCCGATGCTGCGTGCGCTCTGTGCTGCGCTCGGAGTGCCGTTCACGGATCGGATGCTGTGGTGGCCCGCCGGGCGGCGTGAATCGGACGGTATCTGGGCCAGGCACTGGTACGACCGGGTCGAGCGATCGACCGGCTTCGAAACGTCGTCGCCGAACACACCGGAGGCCGCTGCGGTGCAACCGCTTCCCCCCGCCGTCGCGGAGATCGCGGCGCGGTGCCGTCCCCTGTACGAGAGGCTGCGCGCGCACCGTCTGCGCGCCTGAGGTGATCCAGTGCTGCAGAAATTCGACGAACGTAATCGCAACCTGATCGTGAACGTCAGCGGCGAACTGGTGCATCGTGACCAGGCGCGCATCAGCCCGTTCGACTCGTCCGTGCAGGGCGGCGACGCAGTCTGGGAAGGGTTGCGGCTGTACAGCGGCCGCATCTTCCGGCTCGAACAGCACCTCGATCGCCTGGTGAATTCGGCGAAGGCGCTGGCGTTTGCGCAGATTCCGACGCGCGAGGCGATCACGCACGAGATTCGTCGCACGCTCGAGGCCAACGGGATGTTCGACGGCGTGCATATCCGCCTCACGCTCACGCGTGGCGTCAAGATCACCTCAGGGATGGATCCCCGGCTCAATACGCAAGGGCCGACCCTCATCGTGCTCGCCGAGCACAAGGTGCCCGTGTATGCGAAGGGAGGCCTGAGCCTGGTGACCAGCAGCCTGCGGCGCTTCCCGCCCGACTGCCTGGACCCGAAGATCCACCACAACAATCTGGTCCAGTCGATCCTCGCCAAGATCGAGGCGAACGTGGCGGGTGCCGACGACGCGCTGATGCTCGATCAGCGCGGCTTCATTGCCGAGACCAACGCGACACACGTGTTCATCGTCCAGCAGGGTTTGCTGCGTACTCCGCGGCTGGTGGCCTGCCCGGAGGGAATCACGCGCGCGACCGTGCTCGAACTCTGCCGCACGCATGGCATCCCGCACGAGGAAGTCGATCTGACCCTGAGCCAGGCGTACTGCGCCGACGAGATGTTCTGCACTGGCACGATGGGTGAGCTCGCGGCGGTCACGAAGGCGGACGGCCGGCAGATCGGTGACGGCCAACCCGGACCGCTGACGCAACGTCTGTCGGCATTGTTCCGCGAACTCACGGCGCGCGAAGGAACGATCGTGGCCCAAGCCCATGGCTGGCCTCGGGCAACAGACTGACCGGTCTCAACTCAGGCGTGACGCAGCGAAGCTGCATGGAATGCGACGTGGTCCGGCATGAAGGTCTGGATGAAGTAGTAGCCGTGGTCGTACTGCGCATGACGCCGCAGCTGCAGCTTCTGTCCGGATCTTCCGCAGGCATCTTCAAAGAGTTCCGGCCGCAGTTGCTCAGCCAGGAATTTATCGCCGAGGCCCTGGTCGATCAGGATAGTGTCGGTACGTGGCGCCTGTTGCACTAGGTGCGTCGCGTCATAGGCCAGCCAGTCGCCGCGATTCGCGCCGAGGTAGTTGCCGAACGCCTTGTGGCCCCACGGCACCTGCGACGGCGCGACGATCGGTGAGAACGCCGACACCGACTGATACTGCTCCGGATTGCGCAAGGCGCAGACCAGCGCGCCGTGGCCGCCCATCGAGTGGCCCATGATCGATTGGCGGCCCGTATCGGCCGTCTTGAACTCGCGGGCGATCAGCGCGGGCAGTTCGCGCGTCACGTAGCTGTACATGCGGTAGTGCGCCGACCACGGTGCCTGCGTCGCGTCCACGTAGAAGCCGGCCGCGAGTCCGCAATCCCAGCTGGCATCGTCACCGGGCAGTCGCGGCTCGCGCGGGCTGGTGTCGGGCGCTACCAGCATCAGGCCGTGCTCGGCTGCGCGCCGCTGCGCGCCTGCCTTGATCGAAAACGTCTCTTCCGTGCAGGTCAGGCCCGCGAGGTAGTAGAGCACGGGCACGGGACCGGCTTGCGCCTGCGGCGGTTCGTACACCGCGAACCGCATCGGGCCCGCACACTCGATCGACTCGTGCTGGAGGAAGCGCTGCGTACCGCCCCAACACGCGTGCTCTGAAAGTAGTTTCAAGCGGCAGCCCTAGAAGGTGACGACGGATCGAATCGACTCGCCGGAGTGCATCAAATCGAAGGCCTCGTTGATGCGATCGAGCGGCAGCGTGTGCGTGATCAGCGGATCGATCGCGATCCTGCCGTCCATGTACCAGTCGACGATCTTCGGCACATCGGTGCGGCCGCGAGCGCCGCCGAACGCCGTGCCCTTCCAGGTGCGGCCCGTGACGAGCTGGAAAGGCCGCGTCTTGATTTCCTGGCCCGATCCTGCGACGCCGATGATGACCGACACGCCCCAGCCGCGATGGCAGCACTCGAGCGCCTGTCGCATCAGGTCGACGTTGCCGACGCACTCGAAGCTGTAGTCGGCGCCGCCATCCGTCAGCGCGACGAGGTAGGGCACGAGGTCGCCCTTTACCTCCTTCGGATTGACGAAGTGCGTCATGCCGAACTTCTCCGCGAGGCGCTTGCGGGCCGGGTTGATGTCCACACCCACGATCTTGTTGGCGCCGGCGAGCCGCGCACCCTGGATCACGTTGAGGCCGATACCGCCGAGTCCGAACACCACGACATTCGCGCCCGGCTCGACCTTGGCCGTGTTGATCACCGCGCCGATGCCGGTCGTCACGCCGCAGCCGATGTAGCAGATCTTGTCGAAGGGCGCGTCTTCGCGGACCTTGGCGACGGCGATTTCGGGTAGCACGGTGAAGTTGGAGAACGTCGAGCAACCCATGTAGTGATGAATCTTCTCGCCGCCGAGTGAAAAGCGGCTGGTGCCGTCCGGCATCACCCCCTGGCCCTGGGTCGAGCGGATCGCCGTGCACAGGTTCGTCTTGTGCGACGTGCAGCTTTTGCACTCCCGGCATTCCGGTGTGTAGAGCGGGATCACGTGGTCGCCCTTCCGCAGCGACTTCACGCCGGGGCCCACGTCCACCACGATGCCTGCGCCTTCGTGGCCGAAGATGACTGGAAACAGGCCCTCCGGGTCAGCGCCGGAGCGGGTGAATTCGTCCGTGTGACAGACGCCCGTGGCCTTGATCTCGATCAGGACTTCGCCGGCCCTGGGTCCGTCGAGGTCCACCGTTTCGATGACGAGGGGCTTACCGGCCTGGTGGCAGACGGCGGCACGGGTCTTCATGGTCGATGCTCCGGTCGGTCGGCGGGATGACGCGGGAGCCTAGCGCATCGAACGCCCGGTTGCAGCGGTGGCCCGGGACCGTTGCAACCTTTGGCGGCGTTGGCGCATCGAACCCACAACAGGAAACGTCCCGGCCGGAGGCCACGCCATGAATTTCGTCACTCGCTGTGCGCTGACTGTCCTCTTTGCCCTCTCGGCCGTCGTGCTTGGCGATGCTGCCCATGCGGCGGAGGACATCAGCAAGGTCAATGGCAGCGTGAAAGTCGAGCCGGGCCAGCAGGTCGGCGACGTCGATACCGTGAACGGCTCCGTGACGATCGGCGCCGGCGCCCGCGCCGGGGACATCGAAACGGTCAACGGCTCGCTGAAGATCGAGGACAAGGCCGTCGTCGGATCTGCCGAGACCGTCAACGGCTCGATTACGGTCGGTGCCGAGGCCGAGGTTCAGAAAGGCATCGAGGCCGTGAACGGCAGCCTGACGCTGCGCAAGGATGCCAAGGTCGCCGGCGGCCTCGAGAACGTCAACGGCTCGATGCTGGTCGAAGGCGCGCAGGTGGGCGGCGGCATCGAGACCGTCAACGGCGACATTCGGCTCGCCACGGGTTCGCACCTGACGGGCGGCATCCACGTGAACGAGCACAAGTCGTCGTGGTGGAAGGGCAAGGATTCCCGCAATCCGCGCATCACGATCGAGCAGGGCGTGACGGTCGAGGGGCCGCTGCACTTCGAGCGCGAAGTCGACCTGTACGTCGCGCCGGGCGTGAACCTGCCGCCGGTCGAAGGCGTGCAGCCGCAGCGTTTCACGCTGCAGTAAGAAAGGGGTTTTGGGATAGGGGTCAGTCGGAAGAACAGGCCCTGATTCATCACCTGACGCCAGTTGTCAGTCATACAGTCTTGCGGCAGCGCGGAGCTTGTCCGCGACTGCCTTGCGCAGTGATTCCGGCGCGAGCACCTGCACGTCGGCACCGTACTTCAGGATGTCCATCACCAGTTCGGGCTCCTGCGCATACGGAAACTGCAGCAGGTACGTGCCGTCGAGCTGCGGCGTGCCGATCTGCGCCGGGTGCCAGGTCTCGCGCGACACCCAGCGCGCGCTGCTGGCGCCGAACTGCAGTACGGCGTCCTGCGTTGCCGTTCCGGCGAAGATGCCGTAGCCGCTCGCGTAATGACGTTCAAGCGTGTCGTCGCCGATCTCCTTCACTTCCTTGTCCGGCACCACCACCGCCGTCTCGATGGCGTCGAGCCCGAAGGTCCGCAGCGCCTGTCGCTGGTGGCAAAAGGCATCGAGGTACCAGTTGTCGCGGTAATGCACGAGCCGCTGCGGTGACACCTCGCGGTCGATCATTTCGCCGTCCTGGCGGCGCTGGTGACGCAGCTTGAGGCGCTTGCGCGTGAGCACCGCCGTGGCGATCGTGCGGAAGTGGGCCGGCGCCACGCGTCGCGATCCCATCGACAGGATCTTGATCCGCCGCGCGATGTCCTCCGCCGAATGTTCGCCCGATTCGAGCAGGCTCTTCAGGCGTTTGCGCAACGGTTCGATCAGTTCACTGAGCACGCCCGGCTGCAGGTCGCCGAGCAGGCGATCCATCGTCAGCAGCGCCTGCAGTTCGTCCGCCGAGAACCAGAGTCCCGGTAATTGCCAGAGTTCGCTGTCCGCGATGGCGGGATCGAAGCCGTAGGCTTCCTGGTCGCGGTCGTACACGATTGGCGCGTGCATGCGGTCGCGCAGGTACTCGAGGTCACGCTTGAAGGTCGCGCGCGAGATGCCGAGTTCCGCCATGAAGTCCTGCGTGCTGACGAAGTGGCGGCTCCGCAGCAGGTTCTGGATCTTGTAGAAGCGTTCCGTCCTTTCCATCCGTCACCGCCGTCTCAAAGTGATCACGGCGCCCGCAGCCCGGCGCGCGTCGTCAGGTAAACAGCGAACGTGCCGAGCCAGTGTCCGCCTTCGTAGTGCTCGCCGGTCACGGCGGGGAGCGCTGCGGCAGCGTGAGCCTCGGCGGCCGCGTTCAATGCGCCGATGCGCCGGTCGCCCTGCGGCAGCCCCGACGCGATCCCGAGCAGCATCCAGCTGCGACTGAGGTTGAGGCCGTCGATGTGCGCGAGTTTCGGATCGCTGCGGTCGGTCACTTCGCCGGGTGCGAGCCATGTCCGCTTCGCGCTCGTCGGGATGACCGGCAGGAAATGGCGCAGCCAGGCACCGTACTCGCGCGGCGGCAGGATGCGCCGCATGAGGTCTGCTTCGGCGAGGCAGGGCGAAAGGAAGTCCTCGCCCGAGGGCTCGTAGGCCAGCGGGCAGTTCCTGTCGCCCGCGTAGAACGCGCGCGCCTTCGATTCGATCAGCGACTGCATCGCGGCATCATGGGTAACGCGAGCCCAGTCATGCACGAGTCCGAAAGCGAAGGCGGTCTGGCTGTGTTCGCCGACCCTGATCGGATAACGCAGCTTGGGCAGCCAGTTGCCCAGGCGCTGGACGACTTCCGCTTCGAGTGGCGAGAGAGTCTGCGACCACGCATGCGCTTGCGGGTCGTCCCACGCGCGCAACTCCGCCGCCAGCAGCAGCAGCCACGCGAGCCCGTAAGGGCGCTCATACGACGCGCGCCCTGGCGTCTGGAAGTAGGCGACCTCGCCTGCGATGTGGGCGGGGGTCAGGCTCTGCGCCAGTGCTGCACGCGCCTCCGCTGCGAACGGCGCCTGCGGAAATTGCCGGGCAAGACGCACGAGCAGCCAGTGCGCATGCACGGAAGAATGCCAGTCGTAGCAGCCGAAAAACGCGGGCGCGAGTTCACGCGGCGGACGCACGTCGGCATCGCTGCCGAGCGTGTGCGAAATCTTGTTGGGGTACTCCATGTGCGCGCAATGCAGCGCGAGGTTCGCAAAACTCCCCGCCGCGGCTGCGTCCAGCGATGGCACGGCGACGCCTACGCCGGGCACCGCGAGCAGACTGATCAGACCGAGCGGCCGCACCGCGAGCGCGATGCGGGCCAGCGGTGCACGTTGCGCAGCCATGCTTCGACTCTCCGTCGACGAACGTTCAGGCGTGGATCATAGCCCCGCCTTCAGCGCAGCACGTTACCGTCCGCGTCGAGCACCTGCACGTTGCCGAGCCCGAGCTGGCGAATGGGCGCCTCGATTTTCGACAGGTCGCCGACGATGACCCATGTGAGCGAGTCGGGTCGGAATGCCTGCGCCGCCGCTTGCCGGACTCCGGCATCGGTTTGCGCCTGGAGTAGTGACTGCAACGTGCGCACGTAATCGTCAGGCCGGCCGAATCGCACGATGTCGCCGATCGCGCCGCTCACGGCCGCGTTGGTCTCGTATTGTCCGGACAGCGCGCGCACGTCACGGCTGCGGATCTTGTCGACCTCGTCCGCGGTGATGGGTTTCGCGGCGAGGAGTTCGGCCAGTTCGCGCCGGATTTCCTGGATCGATTCCACGGTCTTGTCGGTCTGGACCGGTGCCGACAGCAGCCAGGGTCGCTGGCCGCGCGTTTCCGCCAGGCTCGAACGTGCGCCGTACGACCAGTGCTTGTCTTCGCGCAGGTTCATGTTGATTCGCGACGTGAAGGTGCCGCCGAGCACGTCATTGGCCGTATTGAGTTCGATGCGGTCCGTTGCGAGGCTCGACGGCATCAGCTGTCCGGCGAGAATCGAGGTCTGCGGTGCACCCGGACGGTCGAGCAGGTAGACGCGCGTCCCGCTCGAAGCTGTCGCGGCAGCGATGGCAGCGTGGGTGGGTCTTGCGCCCGCCGGTGGTTGCCAGTGGCCGAAGTGCCGCTCCAGCAGCGGCAGGATCGTCGCGGGAGTCACCGCGCCCGTCACGATGATCGTCGCGTTGTCGGGCCGCAGGAAGTCCCGCTGGTAGGCGACGAGATCGTCGCGGGTCAATGCGGACACGGACGCCTCCGTGCCTGATCCCGAGAACGGAATGGCGTAGGGATGGCCTGCACCGTAGAGCAGCGGTGGCAGCACGCGCAGCGCAAGTGCATCCGGGCTCACCTTTTCACGCGCGATGCCGGCGATCCACTCCTTGCGCACGCGCTCGATTTCATTTGCGGGAAACGTCGGGCGCCGCACCACGTCGGCCAGCAGCGCGAGCGACGGGTCCGCCTGATCAGTCATCAGCGACACGGCCGCGAATGCCGTGTCGAGGCTCGCCCCGCTGGCAATCTGCGCGCCTAGCCGCTCTGCGCGGTCGGCGATCGCGAGCGAGTCGAGCTTGCCGGCGCCTTCGTCGAGCAGCGACATCGCGAAGCTCGCGGTGCCCGGCTTGCGGCCCTGGTCGCCGACGAAACCGCCACCGAACAGCAAAGAGACGCGGGCGACGGGCACGCCCGGACGTGTCGCTATGATCACCGGAATGCCGTTGCTGAGCTGCATGCGCTGCAGTTCGGGGAAAACGGTGTCGGGAAACTCGGTGGTGACCGGCGGGCCTTGCTTGCGGTCGACAGTGTCCGTCGCCGCCGCGGTATAGGGTGGCTGGGGCAACACTTCGAGGGTGTAGTCACCCTGCGAGAGCCACTGGCGCGCGACGCGTTGCAGATCGGCTGGCTTCGCGGCATCGATCCATGCCAGCGACTGGCGATAACAGCCCGGATCGCCTGCAAACACCTCGCATGAGGCGAGCACGTCCGCCTTGCCGCCGAAGCCGCCGATGCGTTCCAGGCCGCGGACGAAACCCGCGCGAATCGCGATCCTGGCCCGCTCGAGTTCGGCCTGCGTCGGCCCGTGCTCGATGAAGCGCTGCAGTTCCTCCATCATCGCCGCCTCGACGCGCGCGACCGGAACGCCCTGTTTGACGTCGGCCGAGAGCGTAAAGAGCCCGGCGATTTCGAGCGGCGACTGGCCCGCGCCGGCGCTGTCGGCCAGTCGCTCGCGGTAGACAAGACGTTCGTAGAGACGCGACGTCTTGCCACCGCCGAGGATTTCGCCGACCAGGCCGAGGTACTCGGAGTCGCGGGTATTGTCGGGCGGCGTGTTCCAGTAGCGCTGCCAGCGCGGCTGCGCGACCTGGTCGTACATTCTTTCGCGACGGCTGTCAGTGCGGGCAGCAATCCAGATGCCGGGCCGGGTGACGGCGGGGCCCGGAGCGATGTGTCCAAAATATTGCTCGGCTTTGGCGCGTGCCGTGTGCACGTCGATGTCGCCGGCCAGCACCAGGACGGCGTTGGCCGCGCCGTAATAGGTGCGGAACCATTCGCGCACGTCGTCGAGCGTCGCGGCGTCGAGGTCTGCCATCGAGCCGATCGGCAGCGTGCGGTACGGATGGCCCGGCGGGAAGCTTGCGCGGTACACCGTTTCGGACACGCGGCCGTAGGGACGATTCTCGCCTTGCCTCTTCTCGTTCTTGACCACGCCACGCTGCTCGTCGAGCCGTGGTTGCGTCACGACGCCGAGCAGATGGCCCATGCGGTCCGATTCCATCCAGAGCGCGAGGTCGAGTGCCGTCGTCGGCACGTTCTGGAAATAGTTGGTGCGGTCGAAGCTGGTCGTGCCGTTCATGCTGGTCGCGCCGACCTGCTCGAACGGCTTGAAGTACTCGTCGTCGTAATGCTCGGAGCCCTGGAACATCAGGTGCTCGAACAGGTGGGCAAACCCCGTCTTGCCGGGCAGTTCGTTCTTCGAACCCACGTGGTACCAGACGTTCACCGCCACGATCGGCGCCTTGCGATCGGTGTGGACCACGACCGTCAGGCCATTGGCAAGCGTGAATTTCTCGTACGGGATCAGTTCTCCGCCGGCTGGGCCGGGGATGGCCACCGGCGCGGACACGCCCTGCGCTGCAGCCGCGACCGGGCCCAACAGACCCACCCCAGTGACCAGGAGCGCACCCAATCGCCCGCTAACCGTCGTCCGGGGTTCAAATTGCGACTTCCTGTTGCCAAAAAACATCATATACTCCGGGTGAAACCGGCAAGCAGGCCGGGGCGAATCGAGTCGGTCCAGCCCGCTGCGGTCAGACCTGATTTACCGCACTGGACTTTAGACCACGATTAAGCCGAAAATTGCGCCGCCGAGTTATGTCGTGCCCGTCTTGGGTGTGGTGACGGGCTGGTGGCCAGCGGCCGCCGTTGAATTTATAATGCATGGCATAAAAGCCACAAGGAGAACGCCTCAATGTCATCTCGTTATCTCATTCCTTTGGCTGTTGCCGCAGCCCTCGCGGCTCCGGTCGCTGCCCATGCCCAAGAAGGCACGTACGATCCGGGCAAGTGGTTGGTGCGCGTCGGTATTGATCACTCCGCACATCGGCACTGAACTGCTGGTGGCGTGGCCATTTACGCACGGCCTCGACCTCGACAGCGGCAGCCGTCCGCTCGACCGCGTCGCGCATGTCGACGTGATGCCGCCGACGCTGAGCCTCAACTGGCACTTCAACCCGAACGGCCTGGTCCGCCCCTATATCGGCGCGGGCATCAACTACACGCTGTTCTCGGGCGAAGAGACCACGGGTGCCCTCAACGGTGCTAACTTGAAGCTCGACGACTCGATCGGCGCCGCCGGTCAGGTCGGTGTCGACATCGGCCAGCGCAACTGGTTCTTTAACGCGAGTGCGCGTTACATCGACATGTCGTCCGACGTTACGCTTAACGGCGCCGACGTTGGCACCGCCGACCTGAACCCGTGGGTGTACGGCGTCCACGTTGGCTATCGCTTCGGCCACATGATCCCGCCGGCCCCGGTGGCCGCCCCGGTCGTCGCCCCGCCCCCGCCGCCCCCGCCCCCGCCCGCCAAGTGCGCGGACTCGGATGGCGATGGCGTCTGTGACGAAGCGGACAAGTGCCCGGGCACCCCGGCCGGCACCAAGGTCGACTCGGTCGGCTGCCCGCTCGAGCAGACCCTCAAGCTCCTGTTCGACTTCGACAGCGCCGAGCTGCGCCCCGAGTCGATCACGGAACTCGAGCGCGTCGTGAAGTTCATGGGCGACGTGCCGTTTGCCAAGGCGATGGTTGAAGGCCACACCGACAGCGTCGGTGCGGAAGCCTACAACCAGGCCCTGTCGGACCGTCGCGCGAAGTCGGTGTTTGACTACCTGTCGTCGCGTGGTGTTGACCCGGCTCGCCTGAGCTCGATCGGTCACGGCGAACTCAAGCCGATCGCCGACAACACGACGGCCGAAGGCCGCCAGCTGAACCGTCGCGTCATGCTGATCCGCACGGATTCGGGCATGTAATCGACGCTGCAACCGCCCGCGGGTTGCAAACGAGGCCCCGTCGCGCAAGCGCCGGGGCCTTCGTTTTTTTGGCAGGTTGAATCTGCCGGGCCGCTCCCGCCTAATTGCTGCCATACGGATCCAAAGGAGCGGACATGAAACTGGCGTTCACGAAAGCACTGTTGCTTGGCATCGCGGCACTGCAGGGCGCCGCAGCGTTCGCGGCACCGGCGACCGGTCTCGACGACCAGGGCCGTTCGATGACGGACGACAAGGCGCTCTACGCCGTCGCGCATGGCGAGTGGCGCTCGGACGAGGCCAAGGCCCGTGATCGGTACCGCCACCCGATCGAATCGCTGACCTTCTGGGGCTTGAAGCCCGGCATGACGATTCTCGAGATCCAGCCGGGGTCGCAGTCGTGGTGGACCGACATCCTTGCTCCGTACGCGAAGAAGACGGGCGGCTCGTTCTATGTGACAGGCGCCGACCTCGCGAACCCCAAGCTGTCCGAAGGCGCGCGCAAGTCGCGCAGCAGTTTCGAAGCGCGTTACCTGACCAAGCCGGAGCTGTACGGCGACGTGCGCATCCTGAACTGGGGCGACGTGTCGAAGACACTGCCGGCCGAAACGTTCGACTTCATCCTGACCGCGCGCTCGATCCACGGCTGGATGCAGGACGAACCGAACACCGTGCACGACACCTTCGCCGAGTTCCACAAGGCGCTGAAGAAGGGCGGCATCCTGGCCGTCGAACAGCATCGCGCGAAGGCGGGCACCAAGCCCGAAAAGCCCGACACCGGCTACGTCACCGAGGCATACGTGATCGAACAGGCGAAGAAAGCTGGCTTCACGCTTGCGGGCAAGTCAGAAATCAACGCGAACCCGAAGGATACGACGGACCACCCGTTCGGGGTGTGGACGCTGCCGCCGAACCTGCGCTCGACGGCTTACGGCTCGGGCAATGAAGAGGATCCGACCTTCGACAAGAGCAAGTACATCGCGATCGGTGAGTCGGATCGGATGACGCTGAAGTTCGTGAAGAAGTGAGGGGAAGGGCAGGAAGGGCAGGAAGGGGAGGAAGGGCAGGAAGGGCAGGAAGGACAGGAAGGACAGGAAGGGCAGGAAGGGATTAGTGGCACTGCCTAACCCCTTCCTTCCCTTCCGCACCTTCCTGCCCTTCCGCCCCTTCCTAGATCTCCTCCGGCTGCGTCCGGATCGCGCCGCACGGGCACTCCGAGACGCACAGCCCGCAACCCTTGCAATAGTCGTAATTGAACGCATAGCGGTTGCCCGCGCCGAGCTTGATCACCGCATTGTCGGGGCAGACGCCGTAGCAGTTGTCGCACTCGAAGCAATTGCCGCAACTCAGGCAGCGCCGCGCTTCGAATTGCGCGGTCGCGGGATCGAACCCGCCGACCACTTCGTCGAACGTTGATTGCCGGCGCACAATGTCCAGCACCGGACGCTGCGCTTTCGGCGCGTCCGAGTAGTACCAGGTGTTGAGCTTGTCGAACGAGGCGAGTTCGTGGCGTGGCGGATGCGTCCAGGTTTCGCCGCGCAGCCAGGCATCGATGTTGCGGGCGGCGAGCTTGCCGTGGCCGATGCCGACCGTGACCGTGCGCTCGCCCGGCACCATGTCGCCGCCCGCGAAGATGCCCGCGTGGCCGGTCATCATGTTCGCGTCGACCTTGACCACGCCGCCGTCGATCTCCAGGCCTGGCACGCCGTCGAGCAACGCAAGATCCACGTCCTGGCCGAGCGCGAGCACGACCGAATCCGCTTGCAGCGTCTCGAACTCACCGGTCGGCTGTGCGATGCCTTTGTCGTCGAGCGTCATCTTCTCGACCGTGATCGACGACTCGCCGGCCTCGCGGATGGTCGAGAGCCACTTCACCAGTACTCCTTCCTGCAGTGCTTCTTCGAGCTCCGACTCGTGCGCCGGCATCTTCTCGCGCGTGCGGCGGTAGACGATCACGGATTCCTCGGCCCCGAGCCTCTTCGCAGTGCGCGCGACATCGAGTGCGGTGTTGCCGCCGCCGTAAACGACGACGCGCCTGCCGAGCAGTGGCTGGTCCGCACCCTCCATGCTACGCAGCACGGCGACGGCATCGAGCATCTTTCCGGCGCTGCCGGCCGGCAAATATGCGCGCTTGGCGATGTGTGCCCCGACCGCGAGAAAGACGGCGTCGAAATGGCCGTCGCGCTTCGCGGCGAGCACGTCGTCGACCTTCGAATTCAGCTCGAGCGTCACGCCGAGTCCGACGATGCGCGCGATCTCTGCGTCGAGCACTTCGCGCGGCAACCGGTACTTTGGGATGCCAAAACGCATCATGCCGCCCGCCAGCGGGCCGGCTTCGCGGATCGTCACGGTGTGACCGGCGCGCGCGAGCTGGTACGCGGCAGACAGGCCTGACGGACCTGCGCCCACCACCAGCACACGCATGCCCGTGGCCTTCGCGACCGGCGCGAATTTCCAGCCGTACTTCAGTGCCTCGTCGCCGATGAAACGCTCGATCGCGTTGACGCCTACGCATTCGTCCAGTTGGGCGCGGTTGCACGCCGTTTCGCACGGGTGATAGCAGACTCGGCCCATGCAGGCAGGCAGGGGGTTTGCTTCGGTCATCAGCCGCCACGCTTTCTCATAGTCGCCGGATTCGGCGTGGAACAGCCACCCCTGGATGTTCTCGCCCGAGGGGCATGCGTCATTGCACGGTGGCAGGCGATCGACATAGACGGGGCGCACCGTCCGCCACGAACCCGTGTGGTTGGCAAGGCTCGAGCCGGGGTCGAGTGTGATCGCAAACGGTTTCTTCACGTCGCTTCCTCCGCGTGGTCGACCAGGCCGAAGCGCTTCACGTTGCGATCGGCAAGCGCTTGAATCCGTGCGACGAGGTCCGCATGGCCCGGCGGCTTGAACAGGTGCGCGAACCGGGTTTGTGGCTTCAGGTAATCCTCGACCGGCAACTGCCGCCGGATCTTCGACACGTGCTTCACTTCACCGTGTTCGGCCTCGAAGACCGGAAACAACCCCGTCTCGTGCGCGAGTCGTGCCATCTTGATGGTCTCGGCGGAACCGTGACCCCAGCCGAGCGGGCAGGGAACGAGCACGTGGATGTACCGCGCGCCGCGGAATTCCATGGCGCGCCGCACCTTGGCTTCGAGGTCGCGGAGTTCGGCCACCGTTGCCGTTGCGACGTATGGAATCTCATGGGCCATGGCGATGAGCGGCAGGTTCTTGCCCTGGCCAAAACGGGCGCCGGTCGATTCACCAACCGGCATCGTCGTGTTGGTTCGTGCGGTCGGCGGCGTGGCCGACGAACGCTGCACGCCCGTGTTCATGTACGCCTCGTTGTCGTAGCAGATGTAGAGCACGTCGTCGTTGCGTTCGAACATGCCTGACAGGCAGCCGAAGCCGATGTCGGTCGTACCGCCATCACCGCCTTGCGCAACGACGCGCACGTCACGTTTGCCCTGCACTTGCAGCGCCGCCGCGATACCCGTTCCGACGGCAGCCGCGTTGCCGAACAGCGAGTGAATCCAGGGAATCTGCCACGACGTTTCGGGGTAGGGCGTGGAGAACACTTCCAGGCAGCCCGTGGCGTTCGCCGCGACGAGCTGGCGGTTCGTCGCCGCCATGGCTGCGTCGATCGCATAACGCGCGCCGAGCGCTTCACCGCAACCCTGGCACGCGCGGTGTCCTGAATTGAGCGAGTTGGTGCGCTCACGACCTGATTGCACGGAGCGCTGTTCTTCCGTTAGCAGCCGGTTGCCGACCGTGAAAGTGCCGGTCTGGTAGAAGCGAATGGGTTGGTAGCTCATGCGTTGCGCCTCATCCGATCTTCGCGGCGACGACGCCGAGGTCCTTGAGGATGCCTTCCGCGATCGGTCCCGAGCGGCGATGCGCTCGCTCGCGTTCCAGCACGCGGTCGACCAGTGCCCGATCGAGATCGAGGAAGGTCAGGGGCTCGAGCGAGTCGGCCAGCGCCTGCCCGAAGACGCGGTGCAGCGAACCGCGCGTGATCGATCGACCACCGAGGCCGGCGATCACCGTGTGCACGCGATCCGACGCGCCGGCGAACGACGCTGACACGTTGTTGCCGACGATGCCGCCCATGCCCACTGCCAGGCTCTTTTCGAGCACGACCACACGCTTCGCCCTTTGCAGGGCAGCACGGACGGCCACGGCCGGCCACGGCCGGAAGCACGTGATGCCGAGCACGCCGATCTTTTGCCCCTGCTCGCGCATCTCGTCGACCGTATCCTTGACGGTGCCGAGCACGGAGCCCAGGGCGACGACGATCACGTCGGCGTCGCTGGTGCGGTATTCGTGCACCAGGCCACCGCTCGGTCGCCCGAACACGCGGCGGAATTCATCCGCCCAGGCGGGGATCAGTTCGAGGGCCTGCTGCTGCTTCGCGTGCGCGAGGTACCGCACTTCCATGAACGCTTCGGGACCGACCATGGCGCCGATCGAGACGGGATCTGCGGGATCGAGCACCTGTCGCGGCTCGTACGGCGGCAGGTACGAATCCACTTGCGCCTGTGTCGGCATGTCCACGCGCTCGTACGCGTGCGTCAGGATGAAGCCATCCATGCACACCATGACCGGCAGCGAGAGTTCTTCCGCGAGCCGGAAGGCCTGGATATGCAGGTCGAGCGCTTCCTGGTTGTCCTCGGCGAACAACTGCAGCCAGCCGCAGTCGCGCTGGCTGAGCGCGTCGGTGTGGTCGTTCCAGATGTTGATCGGCGCGCCGATCGCGCGGTTGGCAACCGTCATCACGATCGGCAGGCCGAGGCCCGCTGCGTTGTATACCGCCTCCGCCATGAACAGCAGGCCCTGGCTTGCCGTCGCCGTGTAGGCGCGAGCCCCGGTCGCCGAAGCGCCTATCGCAACGGACATCGCCGCGAACTCCGACTCGACGTTGACGAACGCGCACGGCGTCAGTTCGCCGGCATCCACCCGCCGTCCGAGCGCCTCGACGATGTGGGTCTGCGGCGAGATCGGATACGCGCAGATGACCTGCGGGCGGCAGAGCGCAATGGCTTCCGCAACCGCAGCCGAACCTTCAACCTGCTTGAGCACCGGCGGCCTCCTTCTTCATCTCGCGCTGCACGAACTCATAGGCTTCCGTGGCTGCGGCGACGTTGCCGGCCGCGACCTTGGGTGGGAACTTTTCGCCGATGGCGGCGGCGACCGACTCGAGCGAGACGCGACCCGTCAGCGCGGCAAAGCCACCGAGCAGCGACGCATTCGGGAGCGGCCGTCCGACGTGGCGCATGGCGATCTCGGTGGCGGGCACCGTGCAGAGGTGTGCCGCGGCGAATTTCTGCGCGAATTCGGCGAGGCCGAGATCCTCGAACGTCCGCGCGGTATTGATCAATATGTAGCCACCGGGCTGGAGGCCACCGAAGACGTCGACCTGGTGCAGCAGGGTGGGGTCCTGGATGATCAGCGCGTCGGGGGCGAGGATGGGCTCGCGCAGCCGGATCGGGCGGTCGTCGATGCGACAGAAGGCGACCACCGGCGCGCCGGTCCGCTCCGAGCCGAAGCTCGGGAAGGCCTGGGAATGCCGGTTCTCGCGGAATGCCGCCACCGAGAGCAACTCGGCCGCCGTCACCACGCCCTGGCCGCCGCGGCCGTGAATCCTGATCTGGAACATGTTCCTCCCCGCCCGTCTCGGGCCAGGGAACAACCATGCCTTGGAATCGCGGGGTTGGGCATCGGGATTGTCACGGATGGGGTGGTCGCCACCGCGCGAACTTGCGAAACTGTGCCGCCACATCGGGCGAGCCGCCGGCACCCGATCCGCCGATTCCCTGCCCCGCTTTCGGAAGACCCCATGACCAGACCGTCCCGGTTCGTGTCGCTTGTTTCCGCCCTGCTCATGGCCGGCTGCGCTGTCATGCCCATGGGCGCGCTGGCCGCTGCCGCACCCGCCGCCGTCGATCGCGCGCAGGCCGAGTCGAGGAAGCTCAATGCGATCTTCGACGAGTACTTCGAGGAATACCTGCAGCAGAACCCGATCCTGGCGACCTCGATCGGCGATCCGCGCTACAACGACCGCTTCGTCGTCGGCATCAGCCCGGCCGCCATTGCCGCCGAGCAGAAGCTGCAGCGCGATTACCTCGTCCGCGTGCAGACCGTGGATCGTGCCGCACTGCCGGCCGCCGACCAACTGTCGTACGACGTGTTCAAGAGTGGGCGCGAGCGCGAGATCGAGGGCTTCAGGTTCCCGGACGAGCTGATCCCGCTCAACCAGTTCTACTCGACGCCGAACAGCTTCGCCCAGCTCGGGTCCGGCACCGGCATGCAGCCGTTCAAGACGGTGCAGGACTACGACAACTTCCTGCAGCGCCTGGATGGCTTTGTCGCCTGGACCGACCAGGCCATCGGCAACATGAAGCAAGGCGTAAAGCGCGGCTACACGCTGCCGAAGGTGCTGGCCGAGCGCACGCTGCCGCAGCTCGAAGCGCACATCGTCGCCAGGCCCGAGGACTCGCTGTACTGGGGCCCGATCGCGAGGATGCCGGAGGACTTTTCCGCTGCAGACCGCGAACGCCTGACCAAGGCTTATCGCGAAGCGATCGAGACCAAGGTCGTCCCCACGTATCGCAGGCTCCGCGATTACATGCGCGACGAATACCTGCCGAAGACGCGCCTCAGCGACGGCATGGAAGGCCTGCCGAACGGCAAGGCCTGGTACGCCTACAACGTGAAGCGCATCACCACGACGGACTACACGCCGGAGCAGATCCACCAGATCGGCCTCGATGAGGTGAAGCGCATTCACGGTGAGATGGAGGCCGTGATGAAGCAGGTGGGTTTCAAGGGCACGCGCGCTGAGTTCTTCAAGCACCTCAACACCGATCCGCAGTTCTTCTTCGACCAGCGCGCAGACCTGATCGCCGGCTACGATGCGATCCGCAAGCGGGTGAACCCGCAGCTACCGCAACTGTTCGAGATCCTGCCGAAGGCCGATTATGAGGTGCGTGCCGTCGAGCCGTTCCGCGAGAAGAGCGCGGCGGGCTGGCAGTACCAGGCAGCGAACGAGGACGGCACGCGCCCGGGCATCTTCTACGCCAATGCGTACGACCTGCGCGCGCGCCCGAAGTGGGCGATGGAGGCGCTGTCGCTGCACGAGGCGAACCCGGGTCACCACTTCCAGATCTCGATCCAGCGCGAACAGCAGGAGTTGCCGAAGTTCCGCCGGTTCGGCGGCTACACCGCCTACAGCGAAGGCTGGGCCCTGTACGCCGAATCGCTGGGCCAGGACCTCGGCATGTACACCGATCCGTACCAGTACTTCGGCCGCCTCGAAGGCGAGCTGTGGCGCGCCATCCGCCTCGTCGTCGACACGGGCCTGCACTCGAAAGGCTGGACCCGTGAGCAGGTGCTCGAATACATGGACGCGAACAGCTCCGCGGCCGAGGCGCGCCGCGTGTCCGAGACGGAGCGCTACATGGCGATTCCGGGCCAGGCGCTCGCGTACAAGATCGGCCAGCTCAAGATCAGTGAGTTGCGCGCGCGAGCCGAAAAGGAACTTGGGCCCGGGTTCGACATCCGCAAGTTCCACACGGCCGTGCTCATCGACGGCGCGCTGCCGCTCGACGTGCTCGAAGCCAAGGTCGACCGCTGGATCGCCAGCCAGCGTTGAAGTCAGGGAGCAATCCGGTGCGCAGCAATGTTGGAACTGTCCGTGACGTTCGTAGAACCTGGTCGATGGTCACGGCATGGAGCGCCGCCGGGCTGGCGCTCGGGCTGATCTTCGGTGCCACCGCGCAGGCGGCGTCGCCCGCCGTCCCCGGTGCCAACCAGATCGTGACGCGTACGCTGCCGAACGGCATGAAGCTGGTCGTGTGGCCCGACAAGGACATCCCGAATGTCGCGATGTACACGTTTTATCGCGTGGGCAGCCGCAACGAGCGGCCGGGCATCACGGGCATTTCGCACTTTTTCGAGCACATGATGTTCAACGGCACGAAGACCCGGGCGCCCGGCGAGTTCGACCGCGTGATGGAAGGCAACGGCGGCAGGAACAACGCCTACACCAGCTCCGACGTCACCGTGTACCAGAACTGGTTTCCCAGTTCGGTCACGGGCCTGATCTTCGACCTCGAGTCGGATCGCATGCGCAATCTCGACTTCAACGCCGGGAAGGTGGAAAGCGAGCGAGGCGTGGTGTACTCGGAGCGCCGCTCGTCGGTCGACAACGACAACTTCGGCACCTTGATCGAGCAGATGCAGGCGACCGCCTTTGTCGCGCATCCGTACCAGATACCGACCATCGGCTGGCCTTCCGACATCGAGGGCTGGAAGGTCACGGACCTGCAGGATTACTACCGCCAGTACTACGCGCCCAACAACGCGGTGATGTTCATCGTGGGCGACATCGAGCCCGAAGCCGCGTTCAAGCTGGCCGACCAGTACCTCGCCGGCATCCCGGCGCAACCCGCGCCGCCCGCCGTTACGACGCAGGAGCCGCCGCAACTCGGGGAGCGCCGGATCAGGATCGAACGCGATGCCCAGACGCCGTTGCTTGCCATGGCGTGGCACACGGCTGCGGCGTCCGCACGCGAGGCACGGGTGATGGAAGTGCTGTTGTCGATCCTCGGCGATGGCGACTCGTCGCGGCTCTACCAGCGACTCGTCGAAAAGGAGCAGGTCGCGGTCGACGTCGGCACGCAGTTCGACGCTGGCTTCGATCCGGGGTTGGCGTGGGTCTATGCGGTCGTGCCACCTGGTGGCGACGTGACCCGCACCGAGAAGCTCATCGACGAAGAGATCGCGCGTCTTGCGCAAGACGGCCCGACGGCCATCGAAATCACCAAGGCCCGCAACCAGGCGCTGGTCGGCTTCTGGCATGGACTCGAAACCATCAGCGGCAAGGCGCAGGCGCTCGGCGAATACGAGGTATTCCATGGCGATTACCGCAAGCTCTTCGCCGCGCCAGCCGAGTACGAGAGCATCACGGCCGAGGACGTGAAGACGGCGGCCGCCAAGGTACTTCGCGGTGAAAACCGCACGGTCGGCGTGCTCGAGCCCAAGGTCGAGCCGAAGGTGCAGGCCAGGGAAGGTGCGAAGTGAATCGTCCTTCTGCCATGCGCGCGTTCGCGCTGTCTCTTGTGCTCTTGCCGGCGGCCACGGCGTTCGGCGCAGAGGGCGTGAAACTCCCCGCGTACAAGTCCGCGACGCTGGCAAACGGCGCTGTCGTCGCCCTCGTCGAGAAGCGCGACACGCCACTGGTCTCGATGAACGTCACCGTCCGCGGCGGCGGGCTCGGTGACCCGGCGAACAAGGACGGCACCGCGTCGCTCTATGCCGATCTGATCCAGAAGGGCGCGGGCAACCGCACTGCCGCACAGTTCGCCGAGGCCATCGAGAACGTCGGCGGCTCGCTGTCGGCTGGCGCAGGCAGCGAAAGCGTCGGCATCAACGCCAGCTTCATGTCGCGCGACGTGGACCTGATGCTCGAGCTGGTCGCCGACGCCCTGCAGCGTCCAAGGCTCGACGCCGCGGAGTTCGAGAAGGCGCGCACACTGGCCGTGCAGTCGATCGTCGCGGCGAAGGACTCGGACCCGCGTGCCTTGATGAGCAGCTATGGCGATGCGTGGCTGTTTCGCGGACATCCCTACGGGCGTTCCGTGGGTGGCAGCGAGGCCTCGCTGGCAGCGGTCAAGCTCGACGACATCAAGCGCTATTACGCTGACCAGGTCGGCGGCGACCGGCTGATCATCACCATGGTCGGCGACTTCGATTCTGCGACGATGCTGCCAAAGCTCGAGCGTTCGTTCGGCACGTGGCGTAAGGCTGGCGCATCCGTGCCGACCGTGCCGCCTCCGGCGAAGGTCATGGGCCGGCCCGTGCTGCTGGTCGACAAACCCGGCGCGACGCAGACGTACTTCTGGCTTGGCAACGTCGGCGCCTCGCGCACGGATCCGGCGCGTACCGCGCAGTCCGTGGTCAATACGGTCTTTGGCGGGCGCTTCACGTCGATGCTCAATACCGAGCTGCGAGTGAAGAGCGGGCTGACCTATGGCGCCAGCGCGTCGTTCAGCCGCCCCACGCAGCCGGGTTCGTTCCACATCGGCTCGTATACCGAAACGAGCAAGACGACGCAGGCGATCGACATGGCGCTCGACACGCTCGCGCGACTGCACAAGGACGGACTGGACGCCGACCAGCTGAAATCGTCGCAGAGCTATATGCTCGGCCAGTTCCCGCCGACGATCGAGACCAACGGGCAGATCGCCGGGCGACTCGCGGACATGCTTTTCTATGGCCTCGGTCCAGAGGACGTCAACGAGTACGCGGAGCGCGTGCTGAACGTGGACGCCGTCGCGGTTCGCAGCACGATCGAGCAGTCCTTCCCGCAGCCGGATGACGTGGCGCTGGTGCTGATCGGCGACGCGGCGAAAATCCGCGATGCGGTGCGGAAGTACGGGCCGGTGACGGAGATGAAGATCACCGATCCGCGCTTTACCCCGGCGGCGAAGTGACGAAGCGCACCGCGCTGATTGCCGGCGCGTCCGGACTCGTCGGTGGCGAGTGCCTGCAGCGCCTGCTTGCATCCGGCGTGTATTCGAAGGTCACGGTCGTTACGCGTCGTTCGCTCGGTGCTGCCGCAAAGCATGCGAAAATACGCGAGATCGTGGTCGATTTCGCGCAACTCGACAGTGTCCGTGCCGATCTTCGCGCCGACCACGTGTTCTGCGCGCTCGGTACCACGATTCGAAAAGCTGGATCGCAGGCAAAATTCCGCCAGGTGGATTGCGAGTATCCGCGCCGCTTTGCGGAACTGGCGCTCGCGAACGGGGCGAAGCATTTCTCGCTCGTGAGCGCGCTCGGCGCCAGTTCGAAGTCAGGGGTGTTCTATTCCCGCGTAAAAGGCGAATTGGAGGATGCTCTGCGCGCGATGAAATGGCCGAGCCTGTGCCTGGTGCGACCGTCCGTCATCGCCGGCGACCGGCAGGAGTCGCGGCCGCTCGAACGCCTGAGCGAGACGCTGCTCAGGTTCGGACCCGCGACTTACAGGCCGGTCGATGCCGGCAAGATTGCGGCGGCGATGATCGCGACCGCCCAGCGTGAGCCACGCGGCGTCACCGTCATCGAGTCCCGCGAAATCCCCCGGGTTGCCGGATAGCTCTTCGGCGGCTGCGACCGTTGCCATCGGACGAAAGTGGCTACGGTGTCGCCGCGGTGGTTGCGATCAGCCGTGAGTCTTCCAGCGCGGCCGTCCGGTGCACCGTGATCGCCTGGTACTCGGGGTTGCCGATCATCTGCAGGAACGCCTGCTTGGAAGGGTACTGGACCAGCAATGCGTCGTCCCATCGTTCCGTCGACGGGCCAAGCAGGATCGCTTTGGCCGCACCCCGCCACACAACACTGCCGCCGACGCCCTGCACGAACCCGAACGCATCCCTGGCATAGCGCGCATAGGCTTCGCTGCCACTGCACGGGTCCGCGGCAAATCCTGGCGGGTACAGTGCTTGGTTGCGGTAACACAGCAGGTTGATCATCACGACGGGTCGATCTGCCGCGACTCCTGCGAGCAAGGCTGCGACGTGCTCGATGAACTTCGATGCGGCGTTGTTCATGCAGGTCTTGCCGTCTGGTTTGCCTGCGCCGCAGCCGGTTGCTCCACGGCCGCCTGCGCGGGCGCCTGGAACCACTGTTCCTTCGGCACGAACTTCTTGTCGGCCGGATCCGCCTCGTAGTTGGGCGACATGATCTGCACGCCGTATTCGTTGAAGACGTCCTGGATGTGCGCGTGCAGCTCGTTGAGCACGACGACCTTGTCGCGCGGGTTCGCCACGGCGACGACCAGCGTGTACTCGACGTAGAAATCCTGCAGTGCCGTTTGCAGCACCCGAGTCGGGGTTTCCCTGAACACGCCGGCCGTACGCTCGGCTGCGATCTGCAGCATCGCATGCACCTGGCGCCACGGAGTGTCGTAGCCGATCGTCACCGCGGTCGTGAGCCGCATGCCGCCATTGGACGCGAGCCGCGACAGGTTGCGCGTCACGTTGCTGACGAGGAACGCGTTCGGCAGCGTGACTTCCACGTTGCGCAGCGTCTCGATGCGCGTCGTGAGAAACCCGACCGCGGTCACGGTGCCCTCGGTCTCGCCGACCTGCACGAACTCGCCCGGTCGCAGCGCCTTCGTGTACATCAGCATCAGCCCGCTCACGGCCTGGTTCACGACGCCCGACGCGCCGATCGACAGCATCAGGCCGACGAACACGCCGATGCCCTTGAAGGCCTCGCTGTCGCTGCCGGGAATGTAGGGATAGGCCGCCACCAGCGAGAACAGCCAGATGATCGCGATCAGCAGGCGGCCAGTCGGGCGTGCAGTCGTCTCGTCGATCCAGTTGAGATGGATGCGGCCCGCCTGCACGCCGTCGAAGAACGCGCGTATCACGCGCACGATGAAGCGCGTGACGAAAAAGATCAGCGCGACGAACAGCAGGCCCGGGACGGCAGCGAGAATGTTGCGTCCGAAGCGGCCCAGCGCGCTCAGCAGGTTGTCGAAGAGGCCCTCGCCCCAGGGCCGGGTGTATGGAAAGAACTCGAGGACCAGCGCCGCCCACTGGTAGACAAGGAGCAGGGCCGCCGCCCAGGTGGCCAGCTTGACCGGCACGACCGCGAGATCGGCGATGCCGGAGCGGCCCACAACCTGTCTGCTCCAGCTTGGCGCCAGCTTTTCTGACCGCACTTCGACGTATGCGCGTAAACGCCGGGAAACGGCTGAGTACCCGCGTATGACGGCCCACAACAGGAGGGCGAGGATTAGCGTCACCAGCAGCGTGTAGCCGACCGCCTTGAGCATTGCCTCGGAATTGCGGCTCTCGCGCATCTCGTCCAGCGCCTGCTGCAGGTTGCGCACCGCGACGTCGGCTGCCATCGCCGGCGTCTCGCCGGTTTCCCGATTCGCATCGTCGTTGAGGATCCGGAATAGGAACCTGCCGTCGATCAGGATCGCGAGGCCTTCCGGAATGGGTCGCGCCGAGACGACCAGGGGGCCGCCCCGTTGCAGCGTGACCTCGAGTCCGTCGGTGATTGCCTCGACCCGTTCGGCCGGGCTGGCGCCGAATGCCGTTGCACGCAGCGTCGTTATCGGCCGGTTTGCAACGATCAGTTCGCTGGGTTGTTTCGGATCGACGACGGCCGGCGTCGCCGCGCTGTCCTCGGCATGCGCGGGTGAGGGCGTTACCGTCGTCACCAGCATTGCAATCAGCAGTACGGGTGCGAGGACGCGCCCGGGAAAGATCAGCCATCGGCCGAATGCATGCATCGTTTGTTGCCCCTATACCGCGTCGATCGGCGCGTGCCGCGCACCCCTATTCTGGTTTGCGTCGCCTGAAAGACATTGTAGGGCCAGCGCGCTGGCCCGTCATCGGACTGGACTCAAACGGGCAGGGCGACAACGAGTGCCGCGAGCTTGCTTGCGTCCGCATCGAAGGCGCGGATTCCTTCCGCGAGTTTCTCGGTGGCCATCGCGTCTTCGTTGTGCTGCCAGCGAAACGCCGGTTCGTCGAGCGGCATGCGTTCAACGTTGCTCGAGCGCGCGCTTGCGACGGTCAGCTTCGCCTCCACCTCGCCCGTGGTCGCTGCGAGCTTCTGCAGCAGGTCGGGACTGATCGTGAGCAGGTCGCAGCCCGCGAGGTCCGTGATCTGCGTCGTCTTGCGAAAGCTCGCGCCCATGACCTGGGTGCGATGCCCGAACTTCTTGTAGTACTCATAAATGCGCGTGACCGATGCAACGCCCGGATCGTCGGCAGGAGCGATGTCTGCGACGCCGCGGGAATTCCTGTACCAGTCGTAGATGCGGCCGACGAAGGGCGAGATCAGCGTGACGCCGGCGTCGGCGCACGCCACCGCCTGCGCAAAGCTGAACAGCAGCGTGAGGTTGCAGTGGATGCCGTCGCGCTCGAGTCGTTCGGCGGCCTTGATGCCTTCCCAGGTGCTGGCGATCTTTATGAGGATGCGTTCGCGTCCGATGCCGCCTGCATCGTAGAGGTCGATGAAGCGGCGCGCCTTGCTCTCGGTCGCTGCGGCATCGAAGCTGAACCGCGCATCGACCTCCGTTGATACCCTTCCAGGCACGAGCGCGAGGATTTCGCGCCCGAAGCCCACGAACAGGTGCTCGAGGACCGCTTCGTTCCAGCGGGCCGCGGAGCGTGAACCTGCGGCTGCGAGTGCGGCCTGCACGAGGTGCTGGTAACGCCCGCCCTGCGCCGCCTTGAGGATCAGGCTGGGGTTCGTCGTTGCGTCCTGCGGTCGGAAACGTGCGATCGAGTCGATGTCGCCGCTGTCCGCCACGATCACGGAGTGCCGGCGCAGGGATTCCAGTTGGCTCGTCACGGATGCTGCACTTGCACGCTTCAGTACGGCCATTTCCAGTCGCGTTCGGCGGGGCGGTCGATGCCGTGCTCGTGCGCGTAGTTGCGGCACTCGATCTGCAGGTTGCGGAGTTTCTCCTTCACGTGTGCGCCCGCCACCTGCAGCCTCGGCACGCGATCGATGACGTCGATCGCGAGGCTGAAGCGGTCGACTTCGTTGTTGATCGCGAGCTCGAGCGGCGTGTTGATGTTGCCCTTTTCCTTGTAACCGCGCACGTGCAGGTTCGCGTGGTTGCGGCGCCGGTAGGCGAGGCGGTGGATCAGCCACGGGTAGCCGTGGAAGTTGAAGATGATCGGCTTGTCCGTGGTGAACAGCGAGTCGAAGTCGCGGTCGGACAGCCCGTGCGGGTGTTCCTTGGGCGGCGTAAGCTTGTACAGGTCCACGACGTTCACGAAGCGGACCTTGAGATCGGGGAAATGCTGCTGGAGCAGCGCGGTGGCAGCGAGTGCCTCCTGCGTCGCGATGTCGCCGCAGCCTGCCATGACGACTTCCGGCTCGGCGCCCTGGTCGTTGCTCGCCCAGTCCCAGAGGCCGACGCCCTTGCTGCAATGCTTGATCGCGGCGTCCATGTCGAGGTACTGCAGGTGCTGCTGCTTGTCGCAGACGATGACGTTGATGTTGTCGGTACTGCGCAGGCAGTGCTCCGACACCGCGAGCAGGCAGTTCGAATCCGGCGGCAGGTAGATGCGTGTCACGGTCGGGCTCTTGTTGACGACCACGTCGAGGAAGCCCGGATCCTGGTGCGTGAAGCCGTTGTGGTCCTGCCGCCAGACGGTCGAGGTGATCAGCAGGTTGAGCGACGACACTGACGCGCGCCACTGGATCTCTTCGCAGATGTCGAGCCACTTGGCGTGCTGGTTGAACATCGAGTCGATCACGTGCACGAACGCTTCGTAGGTCGAGAAGAAGCCGTGGCGTCCGGTGAGCAGGTAGCCTTCGAGCCACCCCTCGAGTGTGTGCTCGGAGAGCATCTCCATGACGCGGCCGTCGGATGCGAGCTCGCCGCCGTCGGCGTCCACCGGCAGGTAGTCCGCGAGCCAGGTCTTCTTGCTCGCCTGGTACACCGCGTCGAGCTTGTTCGACGTCGTCTCGTCCGGGCCGAACACCCGGAAGTTGTCGAGGTTGAGCTTGAGTATGTCGCGCAGGAATTCACCGAGCCGGCGCGTGTTCTCGGCCTCCGACCCGCCTGGCTTCTTAACCGCAACGGCAAAGTCCCGGAAATCAGGCATGCGCAATGGGCGGCGCAATTGGCCGCCGTTGGCGTGCGGATTGGCGCTCATGCGGCGCCGGCCCTGCGGCGCCAGTGCCTTCAGCTCCTGGATCAGCTGGCCGTTCGCGTCGAACAGTTCCTGCGGGCGGTAACTTTTGAGCCACTTTTCGAGCAGCTTGAGGTTCGCCGGGTTGTCGCGCACATCCGACAGCGGCACCTGGTGCGCGCGCCAGTAGCCCTCGACGGCATGCCCGTTCACTTTCTTCGGTCCCGTCCAGCCCTTGGGACTGCGCAGCACGATCATCGGCCACCGTGCGCGCACCGCCTTGCCGGTGCGGCGCGCCTCCGACTGGATGCGACGGATCTCCTGCACGCAGCGCTCCATCGTTGCGGCCATGAGCGCATGCATGGTCATCGGGTCGTCGCCTTCGACGAAATGCGGGGTCCAGCCGTAACCGCGGAACAGGCTGTCGAGCTCCTCGTGTGAAATGCGCGCGAGGATCGTCGGGTTGTTGATCTTGTAGCCGTTCAGGTGCAGCACCGGCAGCACGGCGCCGTCGCGCACCGGGTTCAGGAACTTGTTCGAGTGCCAGGCGGTGGCGAGCGGACCGGTCTCGGATTCACCGTCGCCGACGACGACGGTCACTAGCAGGTCCGGGTTGTCGAACGCCGCACCGAATGCATGCGAAACGCTGTAGCCGAGCTCGCCGCCCTCGTGGATCGATCCCGGGGTTTCGGGCGTGCAGTGGCTGCCGATGCCGCCGGGAAACGAGAACTCCTTGAAGAACTGCCGCAGGCCTTCGATGTCTTCTCCCTTGTTGGGGTAGATCTCGGCGTAGGTGCCCTCGAGGTAGACAGGCGCCAGGACGCCGGGAGCGCCGTGTCCCGGTCCGGCGAGAAAGATCGCGTCGAGGTCGTACTTCCGGATCAGGCGGTTCAGGTGGACATAGGTAAAGCTGAGGCCGGGACTGGCGCCCCAGTGGCCAAGGAGCCGGCTCTTCACATGTTCCGGCTGCAGCGGTTCGCGCAGCAACGGGTTGTCGCGCAGGTAGATCATGCCGGCCGCCAGGTAATTGCAGGCGCGCCAATACGCATCGATCTGCCTGAGTTCGGTCGCCGTGACTGCTGCGTTGCGGCCCGGGGCCGTGCGTCCTGCCTGCTGCGCCATTTCTTCTCTTCCTCGCTGCGATGGTTGTCCTTGTAGCATCCAATAGAGTCGCGCGAGATACCAGACTCAAGCACTGATTCGCGGCAGCGAGACGCGCGGTAACATAAGTGCAATCGAATTCAGGGAGCGTCAGGCCATGATTTCTTCGTCGCAGCGCCGGCAGGCGAGCCGGGGCGATGCACTGGCAAGTGCATGGGTGGCTTCGTTGTTGCTGCTGGCATCGCTCCTTGCTTACTCCAGCGCGGTGTCGGCCGCGCCGAAGACCGACATCGTGGTGCTGATCAACGGCGACCACGTCACCGGCGAAGTGAAATCCCTGGAGTACAACCAACTGAAGCTCAGTACCGAGCACATGGGCACGATCTACATCGAGTGGGACAAGATCGCGAGCCTGCAGTCCAACCAGTACCTGCTGCTCGAACGCACCGACGGCACCCGGTACTACGGCCAGCTGGTCGCGGGCGCTGACGATTCCACGTTGCAGGTCGCACGCTCGGTCGACGAGCCGGCGGTGGCGGTCGACATGGCCGTCGTCGTGCGTGCCCAGCCGATCGAGGGCGGCGATTTCATCGACCGGCTCGACGGCTATGTCAGTGCGGGCTTCGACTTCGCCAAGGCGAACAATCGCAACAGCATCGATCTTGCCGGCGGGCTTTCGTCGCGCACACGGATTCGCGCCTGGGCACTCGACGGTTCGGCCAATCTCACCGACGACAGCACCGGCGCCACCAGCGAGCGCTACCAACTGCAGGGCAGCTACCGCCAGTTTGTCAGGCTCCGCGACTTTTACCAGGGCTTCGGCGGCTTCGATCGCAATACCGAACTCGACCTCAACCTGCGCACGACGGTGGGTGGCGGGTATGGCCGGTACTTCGTGCAGAACAATCACTCCGAGTGGCTGGGACTGCTGGGCCTTTCCTACGCGCACGAGAACTACACGGGCGGCGAAGTCGTCGACAGCGTCCAGGGCGTTCTGTCCACATCGTTCCGACTGTTCCGCTACGACTTCCCCGAGACCGACATCGGCGGCTCGCTGACGCTGCTGCCGAGTCTGACGGAGTCGGGCCGCTACCGCGCCGAGGGCGACCTGCGCGCCAAGTACGAGTTCGTCGACGACCTGTACTTCGAACTCAAGGTCTACGGCAGCTATGACAGCAAGCCGCCGCTCGCGGACTCCCAGCAGAGCGACTACGGGGTTACGACGTCGCTCGGCTATTCCTTCTGATCCATCGCCCCGCCTGATAGTCAGGACGGCTTCGGTCATGCGATCCTGGAATGCGATTCTGCCGCTGGCCGCCGCGTTGCTCGCGGCAGTGCCCATCGCAGCCGAAACGCTGCTCGTCGTCCGCAAGACGGACAACGCCGTCGACTTCATCGATCCGGGCTCGGGATTGCGCCTGGCGTCGGTGCTGACCGGAAACGCGCCACACGAAGTCAGCGTCGCGCCCGACGGCAAGCGCGCAGCCGTGTCGAACTACGGCACGCGCGAGCAACCTGGTTCGACGCTCAGCATCGTCGATCTCGAGCAGCCGCATGAGATCCGGCGCATCAACCTCGCCCCGCACACGCGCCCGCACGGCGTGGCGTGGTTCGCAGCCGATCGCATTGCCGTGACGACCGAAGGTTCGAAGCGCTTGCTCGTGGTCGATCCCGATAACGGCAAGATCACTGGCGAGATCGAGACGGCACAGGAGACCTCGCACATGGTGGTCGTCAGCTCCGACGGCAGTCGCGCGTACGTCACGAATATCGGGTCCGGCACGACGACGGCTCTCGACCTGACCGCAGGCCGCAAGCTCGCCGATCTGCCAACCGGCGCGGGCTCAGAGGCGCTTGCGCTCACACCGGACGGCCGCGAACTCTGGGTGGCTGCTCGCGCGGACGGGCACATCGCAGTCGTCGCTACGGCCGCGCTGGAAGTGAAGGCGCGCCTGCCGCTGCCAGGCATCCCGATCCGGATCGCGATGACACCTGACGGTCGCGCGGCGCTCGTCACCTGCGCGGGGTCGAGCGAGTTGGTGGCGTTCGACGTCGCCAGCCGCACGGAGCGAAGCCGGCGCAAGGTGGATGTGACGCTTGCGCCCGGCGCCGCCGAACGTCCGTTTGCCCGGCTCGCGCCGGGCAGCGTGCTGCCGGTGGGGCTCCTGGTGTCGCGCGACGGTAGCAGCGCCTACGTGGCAGCCACCATGGGCGATCGCGTCGTCCAGTTAGACACCCGCACACTCGAGGTCCTGCGCGGCGTCGACGTCGACGGCGAACCGGACGGTCTGGCCAGCACGCCGGTGATCCCGCGCGCCGTGTGTCACGGCTGCACGCCGCTCGACAATTCACGCTAGCAGCAGCTCAAAACCCAGCCGGTCCTGCTGCGGCGCAGCAAGTTCGATCTTTAGGTACATTTACGATTGAGGCTGCGGCGGTCTGAGTCGGACCATCCGTCTGTCAAATCAGGAGGGGGACCGCCTAAGCCCCGCGGCTTCGCGATCTCCCGTCTGGTGCGCCAGACGACCGCTTTGGTGGAAACCCAGAGCCATATCGGCCGCCCTGGCGAAATGCCACTACCAATGGGAGCACGAGATGGGTCGTCAAGAAACTTTCTATGAGTTGATCCGCCGCCAGGGTATTTCGCGGCGCAACTTCCTGAAGTTCTGCTCGCTGAGCGCCGCCTCGCTCGGGCTCGCACCTCACTTCGCCGGCAAGATCGCGCATGCGATGGAAACCAAGCCGCGAGTTCCAGTCATCTGGCTGCACGGCCTCGAGTGCACGTGCTGCACTGAGAGCTTCATCCGTTCCGCGCACCCGCTGGCCAAGGACGTGATCCTGTCGATGATCTCGCTCGACTATGACGACACGATCATGGCCGCCGCGGGTCACCAGGCCGAGCAGGCAATCGCCGATGTCATGCGCGACTACAAGGGTCAGTACATCCTTGCAGTCGAAGGCAACCCGCCGCTCGGCAACGACGGCACCTTCTGCATCCCGGGCGGCCGTCCGTTCGTGGAGAAACTGAAGGAGACTGCTGCGGACGCCGCTGCCGTGATCGCGTGGGGCTCGTGCGCCTCGTGGGGTTGCGTGCAGGCTGCCAAGCCCAACCCGACGACCGCGGTGCCGATCCACAAGGTCATCAAGGACAAGCCCATCATCAAGGTGCCGGGCTGCCCGCCGATCGCCGAAGTCATGACCGGCGTGATCACGTACTACGTGACTTTCGGCGCGTTGCCGGCGCTTGATCGCCAAGGCCGCCCGCTGATGTTCTACGGTCAGCGTGTGCACGACAAGTGCTATCGCCGCGGCCACTTCGACGCCGGGCAGTTCTCCGAGACCTTCGACGACGAAGGCGCGCGCAAGGGCTACTGCCTCTACAAGGTGGGGTGCCGCGGGCCGACGACCTACAACGCCTGCTCCACCACGCGCTGGAACGAGGGTGTGTCGTTCCCGATCGGCTCCGGTCACGGTTGCCTCGGCTGCTCAGAGCCGGATTTCTGGGATAACGGGCCGTTCTACCAGCGCCTCGAGACCTTCCCGCAGTTCGGCGCCGAAGCGACGGCGGTCAAGGTCGGCGCGGCGGCGGCGGCGATCGTGGGTGTCGGCATCGCGGCTCACGCAGGCCTCACGGCGCTGCGCCAGGCCAAGGTGAAGCCGAACAGCCCCGTTGCCTCAGATGACCGCGTCGTTTGACCGAGTGGAGATCCGAACATGAGCATCGCAACCCCCAATGGCTTCCAGCTCGACAACTCGGGCAAGCGTGTCGTCGTCGACCCGATCACGCGCATCGAAGGGCACCTGCGCATCGAGGTGAACGTCGACGCCAACAACGTCATCCGCAACGCGGTCTCCAC
>JAPLSF010000393.1 GCA_026398785.1 Pseudomonadota bacterium
GGTCGAGGAAGTACTGTTCGGCGGCGCGGTCGAGCGCCTGCGTGTCCGCATGGCCAGCGACGGTCCGGTACCGGTCGCGCCGGGACGCGAAGGTTCTGCCGGACAGGGCTCCCTGCTCGAGGTGTCGCGCACGCTGCCCGAACAACGCGATTTCCCGGTCGCGGTTGGACAGCGAGTCGCCGTCGGCGCGCGCAGCATTCACGTCCTGCCGACGCCGATTTCGAGTTTTACCGCCGTCGCTGCGGACGAAACGGCCGCGCGCGAACTGCGCGATTCGCCACTGCTCCTGACTCTCGGCACGCGCATGCAGACGCGTGTCGCGACCCGGATCGGTCGCTTCGAGCGGGCGCCGCCCGGCATGCCCGCGATCGCGACCGGACCCGGTTGCGCGGCAGCGGCAGAGTGGCACCTGACGCACGGCGCCGTGCAATTGCTGTGCGTGCCGCCCACGGCACCGCTGCCGAACCACGTGGTGATCCACACGCTCGACGCCGAGTCGCGCCGCGCGACGCTCGCGGTCGCGGCGAGTCTGCTGCGCCACGTCGCGGCCGAGGCCATCTACCTGGGTATCCAACCCGAGACGTCCGGCGAGTCGGAGCGGGGGGCGCACATGCGCAACCTGCTGGACGCTCGTTCGGCCGCGCTCGCCGATCACGGCCTCGACATGCGGACCGAACTGCGTCCCGGCGCCGTCGCGGAAGAACTGCAGAAGGAACTCGCGGCGTACGAGCGCAGCATGCTGGTACTCGGCACGTCGAACCCGGACGCAATCCAGTGGGACTGGCTCAAGTCGCTGCTCGAAGGGACGCCCGAACGACCCGTGCTGATCGTCAACTCGGCGCGAGCTGAGCCGGCAGCGGATTCCTGAGATGGCCGCTTCCTGGTTCCGCCAGCCCAGCATCCTCCCGGGCTTCGGGCTTACGCTCGGGTTCACGACGTTCTTCCTGAGCGCCCTCGTGTTGCTGCCGCTCGCGGCGCTGGTCTTCAAGACCACGTCGCTGACCTGGTCGGAGTTTCTCGACGTGGTGCTGGACAAACGAGCGCTTGCGTCCTACCGGCTGAGTTTCGGCGCGGCCTTCATCGCCGCGGTCGTCAACGCCTTCTTCGGCTTCATCGTCGCCTGGTCGCTCGTGCGCTACGAGTTTCCGGGGCGCCGCCTGGTCGATGCGCTGATCGACCTGCCTTTCGCGCTGCCCACGGCCGTGTCGGGCATCGCGCTCGCCACGGTCTTCTCGCCGACGGGCTGGCTCGGCGTGAGGCTGCAGGAGCTGTTCGGGATCCAGGTGGCCTACACGTGGCTCGGCGTCGTCGTCGCGCTGATCCTGATCGGCCTGCCGTTCGTGGTGCGCTCGGTGCAGCCGGCGCTGGTCGAAGCGCAGCGTGACCTCGAGGAGGCCGCCGAAACACTCGGCGCGAGCCCCTTCACGGTGTTCCGCCGCATCATCCTGCCGGCGGTGTTGCCGGCGCTCGTCACGGGCTTCACGATGGCGTTCGCGCGCGGCGTCGGCGAGTACGGGTCGGTGGTGTTCATTGCCGGCAACCTGCCGCTCAAGACCGAAATCACGCCGCTCCTGATCGTGATCAAGCTCGAGCAGTTCGACTACAACGGCGCCGCAGCGCTCGGCTTCATGATGTTGCTCGTGTCCTTCCTGATGCTGTTCGCCATCAATCTGGTGCAGTCGTGGAGCCGGCGGCGACACGTCGGGCCCGCCGATACGGGCCGCAGGGTCGAGCGGCGCGCGCGCCCGCGCACCCAGAAGGTCGGGGCCTGACGTGGCTGGCGCAGCCCCGCGGTTCGAGCAGCGCAAGCATGTGCCGCCAGGCGTGCGTGCCGGGCGCATCGCGCTGATCTCGGTGGCCATCGGCTTCCTGGCCCTGCTGCTGCTGGCGCCGCTCGGTGCCGTGCTCGGGCAGGCGTTCGCGGAGGGCTGGCGCGTCTTCCTCGAATCGTTCGACAATTCGGACACGCTCGCCGCGATCAAGCTGACGCTGCTCACGGCGGCGATTGTCGTGCCGGTCAATACGCTGTTCGGCATCGCGGCCGCGTGGGCGATCGCGAAATTCGAGTTCAAGGGCAAGAGCCTGCTGATCACCCTGATCGACCTGCCGTTCGCCATTTCGCCGGTCATCGCGGGCCTGGTGTTCGTCATGCTGTTCGGCGCGCACGGCTGGTGGGGCCAGTGGCTGCAGGATCGCGACATCCAGGTCATCTTCGCGGTGCCAGGGATCGTGCTCGCCACCATGTTCGTGACGTTTCCCTACGTCGCGCGCGAGCTCATTCCGCTCATGCAGCAGCAGGGCAGCGAGGAAGAGGAGGCCGCCATCACGCTCGGCGCCGGCGCCTGGACTACTTTCCTGCGCGTCACGCTGCCGAAGATCCGCTGGGGCCTCATCTACGGCGTGATCCTGTGCAACGCCCGCGCCATGGGTGAATTCGGCGCGGTCTCCGTCGTGTCCGGGCACATCCGCGGCCTGACGACGACGATGCCGCTGCAGGTGGAGATCCTCTACAACGAGTACCTGTTCGTGGCAGCCTTCGCAGTGGCGTCCGTGCTCGCGCTGCTGGCGATCGTGACGCTCGTGATCAAGACACTCGTGGAGTGGCGTGCCGACCGGCGCACAGGCTGATGGACAGAATTCCTGCATTGCTGAAAGACTGGATGGCGAGCCTCAGGCGCCTCGCGGCCGGGCCGGCCACGCTCGAACGCACGCTCACGCTGACGCTCGGCGGACTGGTGCTCGCCGCGATCCTGGTTCTGGCCATCAGCGCCGTCGGCCTGTTGCACAAGCAGGCCGAACAGCAGGCGATCGCCCGAGTCCAGCTCGCCGGCGTTGCCGCGCGCGAGGAACTGCGTCGCCTCAGCGAAGACACGCTCACGACGACGCGCGTGCTCGCGGACCGCCAACCGCTGCAAAGGCTGATACGCGCGGGCAGCCGCGAGCAGACCGAGCTGTTCCTGCGACGC
>JAPLSF010000232.1 GCA_026398785.1 Pseudomonadota bacterium
TCGACGGCCGACGCGTTCATGCCGGTCTTCGTCGCGCGCGGCGCAAAGTAGTGCACACCGATCTTCGAATCGGCCAGCTCGCGTCGCAATGCTTCGGTGAAGCCGCGCAGTGCGAACTTGGTGGCGGAGTACGCGGTGAACCCGGGATAGCCGAGGCTGCCGAAAACCGAACCGATATTGAGGATCGCACCCATTGGTTGCGAACGCAGCTGCGGCAGCAGCGCCCGCGTGAGCTGCATGGGCGCGATGGCGTTGATTGCAAACAGCCTCTCGATCGCTTCATCGTCGAGTTCGTCGAGCATGCCGAAATCGCCGAGACCCGCGTTGTTGACCAGCACGTTGACGCCGCGGCCGCCCCAGCGACTCGCAGCTTCGACCACTCGTGCGCGCCCCGCAGCTGTCGCAAGATCGGCCGCACACCAGTCGGCGCGCGCCGAACGGCCGCCGAGTTCCTGGGCAGCGCCTTCAAGCGCCTGCGCATTCCGGCCCACGAGCAGCACGCCCGCACCGCGGCCATGCAGTTCGTGCGCCAGCGCGCGGCCGATGCCACCGCTGGCACCGGTGATCAACGCTCGCATTTCTGCGGCTTTCATGCGCTGAGCCTCGCCGGGGCGGCATCCCGCTTCGCGGCGACGTCGGCCTCGAGACCCCGGAACATGTTGCCGTAGAGCCAGAACACGCCCTTCGCGCAACGGATGACCGCCTCGCGATCTGCTGCGTCCGTCAGGCGGCCGAGAATGCTCTTGAGATCGCCCACGTGCTCCTGGTCCAGCTCGCCATGACTGCGCAGGTAGCTGAACGCCTGCGTCGGCAGCTGCAGCGTCGACTTGATCCGGTCGGCGGCATTGAGCGCCAGCGCGACACTGGTCCCTTCAAGCACGAACACCATGCCGAAGAAGCCGAGCGGATTGCGACGCTGGATCGTGTCGTATGCGTACGCGACCATGCATTCCGTCGCGAGCGACGGCTGCGAGGCGGCCGCGGCCGCGCGGTCGCCGCCTGCGTGATCGATGTCGTTGAGGATCCACTGCTCGTGACCCCGCTCCTCGTCGAGGTAGTGCAGGATCGATTCCTGCAGCCACGCGTGGCGCGCCGGGATGCGGGCGCCGACGGCCATCATCAGCGGCACGGTATGACGCACGTGATGGTAGGCCTGCGTCAGGAACTCGACGTACAGCTCGCGGGTGATGTCGCCGGCGAGCGCCCGCCGGATCGCGGGAGCAGCCAGCAGATATTTACGGTCGGCGACGGTGTCGCGCTGCAGTTGTTCGTACAGGTGCATCTATAGGTTCCGCAAATAGGTCAGGAAGCGAGCTCTACGCGATAAAGGTCGTCGAGCAGCGCACCGAGACGTGAATGGATTTCCTGGCGGCGCAGGCGACCGTTCGCCGTCAACGTGCCGTCGGCAAACGTGAAAGGAGCGGGCGCGCGCGCCCAGTGGCGCACCTGCGCGTAATTCGGCAGTGCCGTATTCGCTGCGTCGATGGCGGCTGCAACGACAGCGTCGGAAGCTTCTTGTGCGGACGCTCCAACGAGCGCGACGGCGTACGGGCGTGACTCACCGTAGACCAGCACCGGCCGGCCCGCGAGACGCTGCGAGATCTCGCACTCGACCCATTCCGGCGACACATTGCGGCCAAAGCTGGTGATGAACCGATTACCACTGCGACCTTGCAGCTGGAGGTACCCGTCGGCATCAATGACGCCAAGATCACCGGTCGCGATTTCATTGAGCGGCGCGTGCGGCGCGTCGCCCAGGTAGCCGAGCATGGTGTTGCCGGCGACATGCACTTGCCCAGCGGCATCGACACGCACGCGCACGTGCGGCAACGGACGGCCGACGGTTCCCGCACGACGTGATGCGGGCGTGTTCAGGCACACGACCGATGCGCACTCACTGAGACCGTAACCTTCATAGACCGGGATGCCGACGGCGTCGGCCCGCGCGAGCAACTCGCGCGAGACCTTCGCTCCGCCCACGGCGACGAATTGCAGCGAGGCAGGCGCGTGCCAGCCACGCTCGGCCGCGAAGACCAGCACCTGCAGCAGTTCCGGCACGAGGATCAGGCTGTTGGGTTGCTCGCGCGACAATGTCCCGAGCAGCCGGGTCGCATCCAGGCCGCCGTAGCTCATGCCCGTGACCGAACTCGGCGGCATGACGCACGTCGCGCCACGCAGCAAGGGCGCGTACAGGCCCGCGACGTTTTCGAGCAACGTTGCCAGCGGCAGGATGCAGAGGTGGCGTTCTATCGGGAGTTCGCGTGTGGCGCCTGCCACCGACTTCGCGATGGCCTCGAGCGCAGGGCCCGCGAGGCACACACCCTTCGGGTTCGAGGTGCTGCCCGAGGTGTACGTGATTTTGCGCGTGCCCGCGGGCGCAACTGCCCGGCTCGCGGGGTCGAGCTGCCGGCGGAACCGGTGCAAGCCGGACACGGGCGAGACGCCGTCCAGCCGCCAACCCTGCAACAAAGCCTGAACGCGGGTCACGTCGTCGGTCATGACCGCATCGACGCCCGCATCGTCGAGCGCATGCGTCATCTGTGCCGGCGTGAAGGAACCCGGCAGCGGCACCGCGAGCATTTCCCCGACATGCAGCGCAAGGTCGGCAAGCGCCCACGGCACTCCGTTGTCCGCCAGCACGGCATGGCGCTCGGCGCCACCCCGTCGCAGCCACTCGATCTCGCGTTCGATCAGCGACGGGAGGGCGCCACAGGAAATCGTGCGTCGCCCGTCGACGAGAGCGATTGCGCCCGGAGGCGCGGAGCGCAGCGCATCCAGCAGCATCAGTGACCCGGCGTCCGGTGCGCAAAGCCGGCGAGCCGATCGGCATCGGGCAGGTAACCGGCAAACAC
>JAPLSF010000047.1 GCA_026398785.1 Pseudomonadota bacterium
CGGCGTGCCACACGACACGGCCGAACAGTTCCGGCTCGCGATGGAATCGAGCGGCGCGCTGGGTCACACGGCCATGTTCCTGAATCTCGCGGACGAACCGGGCATGCAGCGCCTGCTCGCGCCGCGCTACGCGCTGACGGCTGCCGAATACCTCGCGTTCGAGGAAGGACGGCACGTGCTGGTCATCCTCACCGACATGACCAACTACTGCGAGGCCCTGCGCGAGGTGTCGGCGAGCCACGGTGAAATCCCGGGGCGCAAGGGCTATCCGGGCTACATGTATTCGGACCTCGCCTCGCTCTACGAACGGGCGGGTTGCATCCGCGGCCGACCGGGCACGTTGACGCAATTGCCTATCCTGACCATGCCCGGCGACGACATCGGTCATCCGATCCCGGACCTCACGGGTTACATCACCGAAGGCCAGATCGTGCTGGACCGCGAACTCGACCGTCGCGGCATCTACCCGCCGGTGCGAGTGCTGCCGAGCCTGTCGCGACTGATGGATGCCGGCATCGGCGAAGGGTTCACGGACCCGGACCATCCGGCGCTCGCCCACCAGCTGTTCGCCGCCTACGCGCGCGCGTTGCGCGTTCGCGTGCTCGCGAGCGTGATGGGTGAGCAGGGCCTGCCCGAATCCGACCGCCGCTTCCTTGCCTTCGGCGAACGTTTCGAGCGCCAGTTCGTCCACCAGGCCAACGCGCGCACGCTCGAGGAAAGTCTCGAGGCCGGTTGGGCCGTCCTGCAGGGCCTGCCGCACGGCGAACTCACGCACCTGTCGAATGCGCAGATCGGCCGCCACCTGGGCGCCGAAGTGCATGCCTGACATCGGCGAAGTTGTGGCAACGCGGGTTGCACTGCTCGAGCTACGCGACGAGCGCCGGCTGGTGCAGGAAGGGTACGAGCTGCTCGACGAAAAGCGCGTATTGCTTGCGACCGAGATCCTGCGTGACCTGCGGGCGCACGACGTCGCGCAGACGGCGCTCGATCGGCTCTGGCTCGAAGCCCGCGAGGCGCTGGCAGGCGCGGTCGAAATCCACGGCTTCGAGGACCTCACGGTCGAGCCACCGTGCCTGCTCGACACCGTGCTGCTACGACTGGCACAGCGCAGCTTCCTCGGCCTGCGCCTGGCCGAGGCCTCGCTCGACGCGGCGCCCTGCCTGCCCGCCTCCCCGCCCGTGCGCGGCACGCCGGAACTCAAGCGCTGCGCCGGCGCCTTTCGCCAGCTGACAGGTGAACTGGTCGCACAGGCGGCCCGGGCCGCGAACCTGCGCCGGCTGATCGAGGAGTACCGCCGGACGGAGCGGCGCGCCCGAGCACTCGAGAACGTGCTGCTGCCGGAAATCGACCATTCCCTGAAGTTCATCGAGGAACAACTCGATGCCGTGGACCAGGAGGAAGCCGTCCGCGTCCGCAACGCCGCGCGCGGGCGTTGAACCGGCCCGCAAGCTTCCGGGCTTGACCTGTGGGGCAGCGGGTCGCTAGCTTGCAGCCTGACCCCGGGAGGACACGCATGATCAAGGACGCCGTTTCACCGCTCGAACCTCGTTACGAGGACCTGGCAGGCGACGGGCTCGGCCGCAAGGCACGCCGGCACTTCCTGGCCACGCGACCCAAGTTCCTGACGGCCTCCGTCCTGCCGGTGCTGGTCGGCACAGCCTGGGGCGCCACCGTCGCCGGCGGACTCCAAATAGGAGTCGCCGTCCTCGCCCTGCTGGCCACCGCCCTGGTCCATTGCGCCAGCAACGTCATCAACGACGTCGGCGACGACATCACCGGCACGGACCGCGACAACGTCGAATACATCCATCCCTACACGGGCGGCTCACGGTTCATCACCAACGGCATCATGTCCGTGCAGGAGATGCACCGCTGGGGCTGGATCCTGATTGCCATGGCGTCGGTGCTCGGCCTCGCCCTCGCGCTGCTGAAAGGCCCGATCGTCATTGCGCTGGGGCTCGCGGGTATCGCCATCGCGTGGCTGTATTCCGCACCCGCGGTGCAGTTGAGCGGCAAGGGCGTCGGGGAGTTCTTCCTGATGATCGCGTTCGGCGTACTGCCCGTCTGCGGCGCGGCGTGGCTGCAGAGCGGGGTGTTCGACCTGGGCAGCCTGCTGCTCGCGCTTCCCGTCGGCATCTGGGTGATGCTGATCCTGTGGATCAACGAAGTGCCGGATCGCAAGGCCGACGCAGCGAACGGCAAGCGCACGCTCGTGGTCCGTCTCGGACTCGACCACGCGCGCCTCGGCTACCGGCTGCTGCACGTCGCCGCGTTCGCCTCGATCGTCACCCTGGTCGCGATGGGTTCGCTGCCCTGGTGGACCGCGGTCGGAGCGGTCGCCATGCTGGCGGGGGGCTTCAAGGCCGCTGCGGGCATTGGCGAGCAGGTCACGCGCCCAGTGCTGACCAAGAGCATCGAAATGACCATCGGCCTGCAGGCCGTGGGCTCGATACTGCTGTTCGTCGCCGCGATCTTCTCGCGCTGACCGGGGCATGCCCGCCGCCGGGACCGGCTCACTGCAGCTCGTCTTCGGCGCGAGCGGCTACATCGGCACCCACCTGGTGCCACGCCTGCTGGCCGCAGGCAAGCGTGTCCGCGCGTCTGCCCGCAATGTTGAGGTGCTCGAGGCCCGCGGCTGGC
>JAPLSF010000007.1 GCA_026398785.1 Pseudomonadota bacterium
AAGGTCGCGTGTATGATTTGTGACTGTTTTTTCCAGTCCTTTCGAGCATTTCCAGATGAGCCTGACACGCACCCAGGTCGAGGGGATCGCCCACCTCGCACGGCTCGAGATCACCGAGGCGCAGATGCCCGTGTACGTCGAGAGCCTCTCGCGCATCATCGACTTCGTCGAGCAGCTCGCGGCGGCCGATACGGCCGGCGTCGAGCCGATGGCGCATCCACTCGCCGACCAGGTCCAGCGGTTGCGCCCTGATGCAGTCTCAGAGACCGATCAGCGTGAGAAGTTCCAGCAGAACGCGCCGAGCGTCGCCGCCGGACTCTACCTCGTGCCCAGGGTCATCGAGTGACCCAGCGACCGTGCTGGTGCCACGACCCGGAAAAATGGGGACGCTCACCTGTTTCGCTCACCTGTTGCGTGACAGACCGCACGAAATCGGCGAAATAGGTGAGCGTCCCCATTTTTCCGGGACCGTGAACCCGGGCACTTTTTCCAGCCCTTTCACCGTAGACGACCCATGCACACACTGACCGTCTCGGAGCTCGCCGCCGGCCTCCGTGCCCGCAAGTTCTCGAGCCTCGACCTCACGCTGCATTTCCTCGGCCGCATCGAACGCCTCGGGCCTGAGCTCAACGCGTTTGTCACGGTGACGGCCGATCGCGCCCTGGCCGACGCCCGGGCCGCGGACGAGACCCTGGCGCAAGGCGAGGGCGGCCCGCTCACGGGCGTGCCGGTCGCGCACAAGGACATCTTCTGCACCGATGGCATCCGCACGACGTGCTCGTCGAAGATGCTGTCCAATTTCGTCGCGCCGTACGACGCGACGGTTGTCAGGCGCTGGCGTGCCGCGGGCACCGTGCTGCTCGGCAAGACCAACATGGACGAGTTCGCGATGGGTTCGTCGAACGAGACCAGCTTCTTCGGCCCCGTCAGGAACCCATGGGACTTCAAGCGCGTGCCGGGCGGTTCGTCGGGTGGTTCCGCTGCTGCCGTGGCGGCCTGCCTCGCGCCTGCTGCCACGGGCACCGACACCGGTGGCTCGATCCGCCAGCCGGCGGCGCTCACCAACCTCACGGGCATCAAGCCCACGTACGGCCGTGTGTCGCGCTACGGCATGATCGCGTTCGCCTCGAGCCTCGACCAGGCCGGCGTGCTCGCGCGGTCGGCTGCAGACGCCGCGTTGCTGCTCGAAGCGATGGCGGGTTTCGACCCGAACGATTCCACCAGCGTCGATCGCCCGGTGCCGCACTATGCGGCCGAGTTGAACCAGCCGCTCAAGGGGCTGCGCGTCGGCATCATCCGCGAATTCTTCGGCGCAGGCCTCGACCCCGCCGTCGAAAAGTGCGTGCGTGCGGCAATCGATCTGCTGCAGCAGGAAGGCGCCATCATCAAGGACGTGAGCCTGCCGAGCCTGCCGCTTTCCGTGCCGACGTACTATGTCGTGGCGCCGGCCGAGTGTTCGTCGAACCTGTCGCGCTTCGACGGCGTGCGCTTCGGCCATCGCTGCGAGCAGCCGCAAGACCTGCTCGACCTGTACAAGCGTTCGCGCGGCGAAGGCTTCGGCGCCGAAGTGAAGCGCCGCATCATGACCGGCACGTACGTGCTGTCGGCCGGCTATTACGACGCATACTACCTGCAGGCGCAGAAGTGCCGCGCGTTGATCGCCGCGGACTTCGCGCGCGCTTTCAATGACGTGGACGTGGTGCTGAGCCCGACGTCACCGACCGCCGCGTTCGAACTCGGCGCCAAGACCAGCGATCCGATCGCGATGTACCTCAACGACATCTACTCGATCGCAGCCAACCTGGCGGGCCTGCCGGGCATCTCGATCCCCTGCGGCTTCGTCAACGAAGGCGGCAACGACCTGCCGGTGGGCCTGCAGCTCGTCGGCCCGCACTTCGGCGAATCGCGGCTGCTCGCGGTGTCGCACCAGTACCAGCAGCACACCGACTGGCACCAGCGCGTCGCGCCGGGCTACGCATGAATCTTCGCTGCCAGTCCTTCCTGCCCTTCCTCAACTTCCTGACCTTCCGACTCCTATGAATTGGGAAACCGTCATCGGCCTCGAGATCCACGCGCAGCTCGCCACGCGCAGCAAGATCTTTTCCGGATCCGCCACCGCCTATGGGGCGGAACCGAACACACAGGCCAACCTCGTCGACCTGGGGTACCCCGGCGTGCTGCCCGTGCTGAACGGTGACGCCGTGCGCATGGCGATCCGCTTCGGCGTCGCGACGGGTTCGAAGATCTCGCGTCGCTCGATCTTCGCGCGCAAGAACTACTTCTACCCCGACCTGCCGAAGGGCTACCAGATAAGTCAGTACGAGCGCCCGGTGGTCGAAAACGGCTCGCTCGAGATCGTGCTCGAGGACGGCACGCGCAAGACGATCGGCATC
>JAPLSF010000154.1 GCA_026398785.1 Pseudomonadota bacterium
TACGTCAAGCATGGCCGCGGCGCGCGCGTGACCGACATCGACGACAACGAATACGTCGACTACCGCCTCGGCTACGGCCCGGCGATCCTCGGCTACGCCGATCCCCGCGTCGATGAAGCCGCGCGGAAGGGCATGGAGGTCGGCGGTGTGTTTGCGCTCTCGACCGAGCGTGAGCTCGCCGTCGCCGAGCGCATCGCGCGCATGGTGCCGGCTGCCGAACTCGTCCGTTTTTCAAACTCGGGTACGGAGGCCGTGATGGCTGGCCTGCGACTTGCCCGCGCCTACACCGGCAAGGATGACTACGTCATTCTCGAGGGCAGCTACCACGGGCTGTTCGATGCCGCGATGTGGTTCACGCCGATGGACAAGTGGAACGAGGTCGGCGAGCCGACCGTGTATCCCTACAGCGAAGGCGTGCCCGTTGGACTGCGCAGCTTCGCCCACTTCGTGCAGGCGAACGACGCCAACCAGCTCGAGGACGTCTTCAAGCGCTCGGCCGGGCGCATTGCCTGCATGCTGATCGAGCCGATCATGGGCAACTGCCTTGGCATCGCCGCGGAGCCCGAGTACCTGCGGGCCGCGCGCAGCCTGTGCGACAAACACGGCGTCGTGCTGCTCATCGACGAGGTCAAGACCGGATTCCGCGTGGCCCGCGGCGGCGCGCAGCAGCTCTACGGCGTCAATGCCGACCTGTGCACATTCGCCAAGGCGATCGGCAACGGCTATCCGATCTCGGTGCTCGCCGGACGCGAGGAAATCATGCGCAAGCTTGGCCGTGGCGTCGCGCATGGTGGCACTTATACCGCGCACTCCGTCGCGCTGGCTGCGGCCGAGAAGACCCTGGAGATCCTCGAAGAAACCGATGCGCTCGAGCGGGTTGCGAGTTACGGCGCACAGCTGCGCGACGGCATGCGCATGGTGCTGCAGTCGCGTGGCATCCCGCACAGCTTCGTCGGCCATCCGTCGATGAGCGGGCTCTACTTCGCCCATGAGCCACCGCGCAACTACCGCGACTGGAAGCGTAGCGACTATTCCTTCTACGATGCCATGGCGCGTGTGCTGCACGATGAGCGAGTCCTGTGTGAGCCGGACTCGCGTGAGCCGTGGTTCGTGTCGGCGGCGCACGACGACGCGTGCCTGAAAGACACGTTGCAGGCGTTCGAGATCGCGGTCGACGCGACCCTGCGCACGGGCGGTGCCGGACACCGCAGGCCGGCTTGAGCGGCGCGAAGCTCGACGCGATCGTCGTCGGCGCCGGCCATAACGGGCTGGTCGCCGCGTGCTACCTCGCGCGTGCCGGCCTCAAAGTGCTGGTGCTGGAACGCAACGATTACGTCGGCGGCGCGGCCGTCAGTCGCCAGCTGTACGAGAACTTCACTTATTCGAACTGCTCCTACGTCTGCAGCCTGCTGCGTCCCGAGATCATGCGCGCCCTGGAGCTGCCCAAGCACGGACTGCAGATCATTCCGTACGACGGCGGCTGCACGATGATGAGCGACGGCGGTCATCTCGCCATCTACGACAACCATGACGCGCTGCGCCGTGAAATCTCCCGTCACTCGCAGCGCGACGCCGAAGCCTACGACCGCTATTCGCGCGACGTGATGCGGCAGTGCAAATTCATCAAACCCCTGCTGCTGCGCGAACCGCCGGATCCTGCTTCGTTCCGGCCGCGCGACATACGGTCGTTGCTGGACCTGGGGTTTCGCCTGAATCGTCTCGGCTCCGAGCGCATTTACGACACGCTGCGCTTCTGGACCATGAGCGCGGCAGATTTCCTCGACGAGTATTTCGAGAGCGAGATCGTCAAGGCGCACTTTGCCGGAAGCTCCATCATCGGCACGGCGCTCGGCCCGCGCTCGCCCGGCACGGCCTACGTGCTGCTGCATCACTACATGGGCGAGATCGACGACACGGTCGGCGCCTGGGGCTTCGCCCGCGGCGGCATGGGCGCGGTGAGCGCATCGCTGGCGGCGTCGCTGCGCGCGAGCGGTGGCACGATCCGCACCGACGCCGGTATCGACAGGATACTGGTTCACGGCGGCCGGGCCGTTGGCGTCGTGCTGCACGACGGTGAGGAGATCCGCGCACCGCTCGTGCTCTCGAGCATGGACGTCAAGCGCACCTTTCTCGAATCGATCGAGGCGAAGGAACTGCCCGGCGAGTTCGTGCAGCAGGTGCGCAACTTCAAGATCCGCGGCTCCTCGGGCAAGCTGAACATCGCGCTCGACGGGCTGCCGGTGTTTCCCGCGATCCCCGCTGGCGCGCCGTGCTCGCGTGGCGACATGCACGTCACCGACACCATCGAGATGATGGAGCGCGCCTACGACGACTGGAAGGACGGCACGTGGTCGCGTGCACCCTATATCGACATGCTGATTCCCTCGCAAATCGACCCGACCATGGCGCCGGACGGCAAGCACTACATGTCGGTCTTCGTGCAGTACTGTCCGTACGAGCTGGCAAGCGGCCCGTGGGACGCGCAGCAGCGCAAGGCGTTCGGCGACACGGTGATCGACACCATCGCGAACCACAGCCCGAACTTCAAGAGCCTGATCCTGCACGCGGAAGTGCGCACGCCATGGGACATCGAGCGTGAGGTCGGCCTGACCGAGGGCAACATCTTCCAGGGTGAACTCACCATGGACCAGTTGCTGTTCAACAGGCCGATTCCGGGCTATGCACAGTACCGCACTCCGCTGGATGGGCTGTACCTGTGCGGATCGAGCACGCATCCGGGTGGCGGTGTCATGGGCGCGCCGGGTGCGAACGCTGCGCGCGCGGTGCTGCGTGATCTCGGCAGGGCGGTGACGCAATGAGCGCCGTGCGGCCGTCGGCGGCGGCAGGTTACGACTGCGTCGTGATCGGCGGCGGTCACAACGGCCTGGTCTGCGCCGCGTACCTGGCCAGGGCCGGCCGGTCGGTGCTGGTGCTGGAGGCGGCGGCGCAGGTGGGCGGCGCGGCGGTCACGCACGAATTCGCTCCCGGGTATCGCGTCTCTGCCTGTGCGCACCTGCTGCACCAGATGTCCGCGCAGCTGATTGACGAACTGGCGCTTGCAAAGCATGGCCTGCGCTTTGCAGCGACGCAGATGCCAACGGTCGCTCTGTCCGGCGACGGAGCGTCGCTCACGCTCGGCGCCACCGGATTGTCCGGCCCGGCCCGGTTGTCGGCGCATGACCTGGATGCCTACCCGCGGTTCGTCGAGCGCCTCGCAAGGTTTGCCAGGTTGCTCGGTCCGGTGCTCGAGCAGGTGCCGCCCGAACTCGGCACCAGCGCGTGGTCGGATCGATTCGCGCTGCTCGGTCTGGGCTGGCGCGTGCGACGTCTCGGCCGGCGCGACATGCGTGAGCTGCTGCGCATTGGCGCCATGAACGTGTACGACCTGCTCAACGAGCAGTTCGAGTCGCCGTTGCTCAAGGGCGCGCTGGGGCTCGACGCGGTCCTCGGCACGAATTTCGGCCCGCGTTCACCGGGCACGGTGCTGACGCTGCTGTACCGACTGGCTGCGCAGACGGGCGCCGGCGAGCGGTCGACCGCGCAGCCGCTCGGCGGCATGGGTGCGGTATGCGATTCGCTGGCAAGAGCCGCCGTCGCGGCCGGCGTCACGATCCGCACCGCAGCGCCGGTCAGCCGGGTGCTGGTCGCCAACGACGCGGCGTGCGGCGTGCTGCTCGAATCCGGCGAGCGCATCGACGCGCGCACGGTGGTCTCGAACGCCGATCCGAAGACGACGCTGCTAAAGCTGCTCGGGGCGGAGCATCTCGACACTGGTTTCGTACGGCGGGTCAGCCATCTGCGCAGCAACGGCCTTGCCGCCAAGCTGCACCTGGCACTGGATGCTGCGCCGCGGTTCAGTGGCCTGGACGCGGCGGCGCCAGGTGGACGCCTGCTGGTTGCGCCGTCGCTCGACTATATCGAGCGTGCTTTCAATCACAGCAAATACGGCGAGTACTCGGACGCGCCGGCGATCGAGGTCACGGTGCCGACCTTCCATGACCCGGGCCTGGCCCCGGCGGGAGGGCACGTCATCTCGGCGGTCGTGCAATACGCGCCGTATGCGCTGCGCGCCGGATGGGACGTGGAACGAGAGCGCATGGCCGATCGGGTCGTCGATGTGCTGGAGCAATACTCTCCCGGGCTGCGCGGCATGATCCGGACGCGCGAGCTGCTGACGCCGCTCGACTTCGAGCGGCAGTTCCGGATTACCGGGGGGCACTGGCACCATGCGGAACTCGCGTTCGACCAGTTTTTCATGCTGCGCCCGGTGCCGGGCGCGGCTCAGTACGGTACGCTGCTGCCGGGGTTGTATCTCTGCGGGGCCGGATCGCATCCGGGCGGCGGAGTGATGGGCACGGCGGGCCGCAACGCCGCGCGACGGATCCTGGCCAAGGCAGCCTGAGATGAGCAACGAACGCGAGCCATTGCCGCACTACCAGGAGCCGTTGCTGCAGACGCCGTTCCATGACCGCGCGCGCGCCCTGAGCCAGCTCGACAGCTTCATTCCCTGGAGCGGGTACACCACGGTCGACGTCTTCACGACGGTCGAGCAGGAGTATTTCGCCATCCGCAACGCGGCAACCTTGTACGACCTGACGCCGATGGTGAAGTACCGCGTGGCCGGGCCGGGGGCCCAGCGCTACCTCAATCGCCTGGTTACCCGCGACGTCGCCAAACTCAAGGTCAACCGCGTCAGCTATTGCGTCTGGTGCGACGACAGCGGTCACGTGATCGACGACGGCACGCTCTTCCGTCTTGGCGAGGACGAGTACCGGCTGTGCACGGCCGAGCGCCAGATCGACTGGCTGCTCGACTCGGCCAGCGGCTTCGACGTGGCAGTCACCGAAGTCACCGAGCAGATCGCTGCGCTCGCGCTGCAAGGTCCGACCTCATGCGCGGTCCTGAAGCAGCTCGGGCTCGCCGGCGTCGAGCGGCTGAAGCCGTTCGAACTCCGTGGTTTCGAGGCCGGCGGGCTGCGGGTTACCGTTTCGCGGACGGGGTTCACCGGCGACCTCGGGTACGAGCTGTGGGTCGCGCCAGAGGATGCAATCCTGCTGTGGGATACGCTGATGACGCGCGGCAAGTCGCGTGGCATCCGACCGATCGGGTCCCGCGCGCTCAATCTCGCGCGGATCGAGGCCGGCTTCCTGGCGCCGAACGTCGACTTCGTCTCCGCCGAGCGCACTCTGCGCGTCGGCAGCTCACGCTCGCCGTTGGAACTCGGGCTCGGCTGGCTCGTCGACTTCGAAAAAGGTCACTTCACCGGCCGGCGGGCATTGCTCGAGGAGCGCCGCCGCGGTCCGCGCCGCCAGTTGGTGGGGCTCGACATCGACGGCAACAAGCCGGCGGTCAATGCGCTGTTGTACGCGGAGCGTTCCGCGCGCAACGAGATCGGCAGCGTGTCGTCTGCGATGTGGTCGCCGACCTGCAAGCGCAACATCGCGCTCGCGATGGTCGACGTCCCGCACATCACGCCGGGGAGTTCCCTCTGGGCGGACGTGTACCTGAATCGGGAGCTGGTCTGGGAACGTCGCATGTGCCGCGCGCGCGTCGTGGAGCGGCCCTTTTTCGCCCCGGACCGACGGCGCGCAACGCCGCCCGCCGACGTCTGATCAGGGGGATCGCAATCGTGCGGGCGGCAGCCCGCATTGACGCACATCGAGGCCGGCAACCGTGTGCAGCGCCGAGTTGCAGCACGGCCGCATGTTATATTATGGCTGTGACAAAACACGACGCCGCGGGAACCGCGTTGCGCGCGGTCGTAAATGACGGCAACGGGAGCCCAGGATGCGCGCAGTAAGGACCCTCGGGTTGCTCGGAACGGGCGTGATCGGCGCGGGCTGGGCTGCGCGCGCGCTGCATTTCGGCATCGACGTCGTCGCGGCGGACGTGAAGCCCGAGATGGAAGCGTGGTTGCGCGATGCGATCGCCAACGCCGAGCCGGCGCTCGCGCGCCTGACGCTGGCGCCACTGCCGCCCAAGGGCGTGCTGTCGTTCACGACGAGCCCGGCCGAGATGGCGGCCCGCGCGGATTTCATCCAGGAAAACGTCCCGGAGCAGCTCGAGCTGAAACAGAAGGTGCTGGCGGAGATCAGCCGGCATGCGGCGCCGGACGTGATCATCGCCTCCAGCACCTCGGGACTGACGCCGACCGACCTGCAGCGCGACCTGCGCGCGCCGGGGCGGTTCTGCGTCGCGCATCCGTTCAATCCGGTGTACCTGCTGCCGCTCGTGGAACTGGTGGGTGGACAGCAGACGGCGCCGCAGACGATCGCAGCGGCGCAGGAGTTCTTCCGCTACATCGGCATGCACCCGCTGCACGTGCGCCATGAAGTGCCGGGGCACCTGACCGACCGGCTGCAGGAAGCGCTGTGGCGCGAGATCCTGCACATGATCAACGACGGCGTCGCGACCACGGGCGAGCTCGACGAGTCGATCGTCTACGGCCCGGGCCTGCGCTGGGCGGGCATGGGCACGAACCTGATCTACCACCTCGCCGGCGGCGAGTCCGGCATGCGGCACATGCTGGCGCAGTTCGGCCCGTGCCTGAAGTGGCCTTGGACCCGGCTCGAAGCGCCGGAACTCACCGCAACGCTGATCGACCGGATGGTCGAAGGCACGCAGGCCCAGGCTGCGGGACGCTCGATCCGCGAACTCGAGCGTCTGCGCGACGACTACCTGGTCGCGATCCAGCAGGTGTTGCGCCAGTTCGACGTCGGGGCCGGCTCGACGTTGCGTGCGCTCGAGCAGCGGCTTTACGTCGATGCCGGGCGCGGTGTGGGCGGACAGCCCGCGGTGGACGCGCAACCGCTGCGAACGCTCAGTACTCACGTGCGCCCCGAGTGGATCGACTACAACGGCCACATGACCGATTCGCGCTACGTGCAGGCGTTCGGCGACGCGATGGACGCACTGTACCGGAGCGTGGGTATCGACGAGGGCTACCGGGCCAGGTCGCGGATGTTCTACACGGTCGAATCTCACGTCGTGCACAAGGCCGAGGCGCACTGCAACGAGCCGATCGAGGTCACGACGCAGATCCTGTCGCTCGACGAGAAGCGGCTGCACGTCTTTCACCGGCTGCTCCGCACCAGCGATTCGGCGCTGCTCGCCACAGCGGAGCAGATGCACCTGCACGTGGACACCGCGCAAAGCAAGGCGGCGCCCATCGACGGCGAGGTTCGCAGCAGGCTCGAGCGTCTGGCCGGATCGCACGCGTCCTTGCCGAAGCCGGTCGATGCCGGCCGGCACGTCGGCCCGCGAGTGCAGTAACGAGCCATGCCGAAGGCAGTTGATCATGAGCAGCGGCGCGAGCAGATCGCGCAGGCCGCCTGCGGCGTGGTCGCCAGTCACGGCTTCGAGCAGGCCACGGTGGTCCGGATCGCGCGCGCTGCCGGTTACACGACCGGCATGCTGCCGCACTATTTCGCGTCCAAGCAGGACATCATCCTGGCGGCGCTGCGGCTCAGCCTGCTGCGTATCGAGGCGCGGCTCGAGCAGGCCGGCAGCCACGGGCAGGACCTGCTGGCGGTGTTGAGCGAGACGCTGCCCATCGATCAGCCGCGCTTCACCGAGTGTGCGTTCTGGACCGCTTTCTGGGGCCAGGTGTCCACCGATGCCGAGGCGCGACGGATCAACGCCTGGGTGCACCGCGAGTACGCGAAGCTCTATCGCAAATGCGTTGCCGCGCACTGGCCGCAGTCCGCGCAGTGGCCGCCGGCCCTGCGGGGTCAGGTGCTGCTCTCGATCATGACGTTCATCAACGGGCTGACGGCCAGTGCCGTGACCAGCCCCGCGGACTGGCCCGCGGCACGGCAGGTCGAGCAGCTGGGCTTGCAGCTGCGGATGCTGCAGCGCTGGGCGGAGCGCGCAGGCCGCGCCGAACCGACGGGTCTGCCGAAGCGGCAGCAGCGCGGTGCGCGCACGGTTTCCAGATCACGCTGAATGGTGGTTGCACCCATGAACTTCACGCTCACCGACGAACAGCAGCTGATCATCAGGACGACACGCGAGTTCGTCGAACGGGAACTGTACCCCCACGAGGCCGAGATCGAGCGCACCGGTGTGCTGCGCGACGAACTGCAGCGGGAGCTGAAGGCCAAAGCTATCGATGCCGGCCTGTACGCGGCCAACATGCCGGCTGATGTCGGCGGCGGCGGGCTCGACACCGTCAGCTGGACGCTGTACGAAAAAGAGCTGGGCCGGACCAGCTATGCATTGCACTACAACTGCGTGGGCCGGCCGTCGAACATCCTGCTGGCGTGCGTGGGCGAACAGCGCGATCGCTACCTGCTGCCTGCCGTTCGTGGCGAGCGCGTCGATTGCCTCGCGATGACCGAGCCGGGTGCGGGGTCAGACCTGCGCGCGATCAAGACCACGGCCGTCGAGAAGGGCGGTGACTTCGTCATCAACGGCACCAAGCACTTCATCAGCCACGCCGATCATGCCGACTTCGTGATCCTGTTCGCCGCGACGGGCACCACGCAGGAGGCCCGCGGGTCGCGCGCGACGCTCACCGCGTTCCTCGTCGACATGGGGCACCCGGGTTTCACCGTGCGCGACGGCTACCGCAACGTCTCGCATCGCGGTTACAACAACTGCATCCTCGAGTTCGACGACTGCCGCGTGCCGCGCTCCGCGGTGCTCGGCGAGGTGCACCAGGGTTTCGAGGTCGCCAACACCTGGCTCGGCGCGACGCGACTGCAGGTGGCGGCGACCTGCCTCGGCCGTGCCGAGCGGGCGCTCGACCTCGCGAAGCAGTGGGCGGTGGATCGGGTGCAATTCGGCCAGCCGATCGGCCGCTTCCAGGGCGTGAGCTTCAAACTGGCCGACATGGCTGTCGAATTGCGGGCCGCCGAACTGCTGGTGCTCGAGGCCGCCTGGAAGCGCGACCAGGGCACCGCGACCGACATGGACATGGCGATCGCCAAGCTGAAGGCGACCGAGATGCTGGCGATGGTCGCGGACGAGGCGCTGCAGATTCACGGCGGCATGGGGCTGATGACCGAACTGCCGCTCGAGCGCATCTGGCGCGATGCCCGCATCGAGCGCATCTGGGATGGCACCAGCGAAGTGCAGCGGCACATGGGATGGCACCAGCGAAGTGCAGCGGCACATCATTTCGCGCGCGCTGCTCCGGCCGCTCGGCGGCTGATCTGCGGCTGCCGGCGATTGCGCTGGCCGCAGCGCGACTTAGCGGCCCGTCCAGCGCGGCTTGCGCTTCTCCGTGAAGGCGCGCGTGCCTTCCTTCAGGTCTTCGGAGCGGACGACCTGCTGTACCAGGTGCAGCGAGTCGTGCAGCTCGAAGGCTTCGTGCTCGGGCACCATTTCCGTGTGGCGCAACAATTGCTTGATGGCGGGGAACAGCAGCGGCGGGCCCTCCGCCAGCTGCTGCGCGATTTCGCGGGCCTTGGCCAGGCCCTCGCCCTTCGGCACGACGTGATTGGCGAGACCCCAGTGCTTGGCCTCGGCCGCGTCCATCCAGCGTCCGGTCATCAGGAACTCGACAGCGACATGGTAGGGGATCCGCCGACGCAGCTTGATCGTGCCCGCGTCGGCCAGCACCGCCACGTTGATCTCGGGCAGCGCGAAGCGCGCGTGTTCTTCCATCACGATGATGTCGGTGCCGAGCACGATCTCGAAGCCGCCGCCGCAGGCGATGCCGTTGACCGCGGCGATGACCGGCTTGTTCAGGTTGCGCGGATAGTTGAGGCCGCCGAAACCGCCAGCGCCCCAATCCGAGTCCGACTCCTCGCCGCCGGCCGCCGCC
>JAPLSF010000050.1 GCA_026398785.1 Pseudomonadota bacterium
GTGCCGCTGCACCCGGAAGGCTTCTTGAGTGACCTGCCCGAAACCCTCGGCCTCGACGTGATCCTGGTGGTGGGGACCACGCTCGGTTGCCTCAACCATGCCCGGCTGACCGCCGAAGCCATCCACGTCGCGGGCCGCTGCCGCCTGCTGGGGTGGATCGCCAACGAGATCGACCCCGGGTTCGAGCGCCAGTCAGCCAACCTGGCCACGCTCGAGCGCTTGCTGGGCACCCCAGCGCTGGCGAGCGCTGCCTGGACGCCCGAGCGATCCGCGTTCGGCCATGCCGTGCTCGACGTCAGCGGCGGCGTGCGACTGCGGGAGACACTGCTGGCTGCGGTACGGCGCTAGCCTGTACAGCGGAAATTCGCGTGCGGTGGCAAGAAATCGTCGTGTACAGGATGTTCGCCGCAGTGCAGCAGGGGTCAATTTGGCCTCCGTTCTTCTCCTGTCGTCGCGCCGCCATGGTCGTTTCGAAGTTCGAACCCCAGCCCGCCACTGAGTCCGGTCACCGGATCGAGCTGGCGCCGAACTGCTCGCTGACTCCCGAGTCTGCGCGCCGGTTCGTGGGCGGCCTGGCGCTCGTCACCTTCGGGACCGCAGGATTCTTCGCCTTGCAGGGCCTCTGGCCGATCCTGCCGTTCGCGGGACTGGAGATCGGCCTGCTCTGGTGGGCCGTCCGTGCGAGCATGCTCAGCGGGCGGCAGCGTGAACTCATTCTAATTACTGACGATTCGGTCGTGATTGAACGTCATGGCCTCGCCCGACCTGACCGCACGGTGTTTGCACGCCATTGGGCGACAGTTAAACTGCGCGACCCGCCAGCGGCCCAGCATCCGAGCCGGCTCGTCATCGAGTCACACGGTCGAGCCTGCGAGGTGGGACGTTTCCTCACCGAGGAGGAGCGCATCGGCCTGGCCGGGCGTCTCCGCCAGCTGGTGGGCAAGTCGAGCGAATCCCCTGCGCTGCAGGCACGGTCATGACGACCGGCTCGGCGCGCGGGTCGGGCCCGTCCTTTGCGGGCGGTGCCAGTCAATGACACGGGAGTTTCGGTAGTGCCAATGAAGATGAAGCGTGCCCTCGGAGCCATTTCCGCCACGGCCCTGGCCGTGTTGTGGTCGGTACCGGCTGCGGCCGCCTGGACCCTGAACCTGCGCGAAGGCGTCACCGAATTGAGCCGTGAGATCTACGGCCTGCACATGCTGATCCTCTGGATCTGCGTCGTCATCGCCGTGGCCGTGTTCAGCGTGATGATCTATTCGATCGCCACCTTCCGTAAGTCGAAGGGCGCCGTGCCGGCTACGTTTGAACACAACACCAAGGCCGAAATCATCTGGACCGTGATCCCTGTCATGATCCTGGTCGCGATGGCGATTCCCGCGGCGCGCACGCTCGTGAAGATCGACGACACCCGCGGCGCCGACATGACCATCAAGGCCACCGGCTACCAGTGGAAGTGGCAATACGACTACGTCGACGAAGGCGTCTCGTATTTCTCCACGCTGGCGCAGACCAGCAACGAAGCCCGGCAGCTCGATTCGGGCATCGACGTTCACACCGTCGAGAACTACCTGCTCGACGTGGACAACCCGCTGGTCGTGCCGGTCAACAAGAAGGTGCGCATGCTCGTCACCGCCGCGGACGTCATCCACAACTGGTGGGTGCCGGATTTCGGCATGAAGAAAGACGCGATTCCCGGCTACATCAACGAGCTGTGGTTCAGGGCCGACAAGGTCGGCACGTACCGCGGCCAATGCGCCGAACTCTGCGGCCGCGACCACGGTTTCATGCCGATCGTCGTGCGCGTCGTCGAGCAGGCTGAGTACGACAGCTGGCTCTCGAGCCAGAAAGCTGCGCGCCAGGCCGCCGCCACGCCCGCGGCACAGACCGCAGCCGTGACGACGACGAATGCCAACGAGACGACGACCGTGCTGGTCGCGAACGCGGAGTAATCGATCAAATGAGCGTTTCCCCGACTCACGGCCACACCGCCGCGCACGACCACCACGACGATCATGGCCCGGCGAAGGGCATCATGCGCTGGCTGACGACGACGAATCACAAGGACATCGGCACGATGTACCTGATCTTCAGTCTCGTCATGTTCTTCATCGGCGGCGCGATGGCGCTGGTGATCCGCGCCGAGCTGTTCATGCCCGGCATGCAGCTGGTCGACCCGGGCTTCTACAACACCATGACGACGGTGCACGCACTGATCATGGTGTTCGGCGCGATCATGCCCGCGACGGTCGGCCTCGCCAACTGGATGATCCCGCTGCAGATCGGCGCACCGGACATGGCGCTGCCGCGCATGAACAACTTCAGCTTCTGGCTGCTGGTCGCGGCGTTCTCGCTGCTGATCCTGTCGCTGTTCGTGCCGGGCGGCGGCCCCGCGGCCGGCTGGACGCTCTACCCGCCGCTCGTGCTGCAGACC
>JAPLSF010000194.1 GCA_026398785.1 Pseudomonadota bacterium
TTCTCGGTCACGGTGTCGCGGAGCAGTTCCTCGAGCGTCATCCCGCTGAAGTCATCGCGGCGGAACAGAGCAGACAGGGAGGCGGAGTGTGCCTTGCCGATGCGGAAGTCGGCATCGAGCAGGAACAGCCCGTCCTTGACCGTGCCCAGGATGTCGCGCGTCTGGTTCTGCGCCTCGACAGCCAGTCGCTCATGACGGGCCTTCAGCCACTGGAAATACGCCAGCAGTGCCACCAGCAGGCAGGCGAAGGCGACGCCGGTGAGCATCAGCTTGCGCAGGGTTGCGGACGCCGTGACCACCTGCTGCTCGAGGCTGGCGCCGACCGCGGACAGGGTCGAGTTCAAGCGCTCCGTCCCGCCGCGACTGGACTTGATGGCCTGGCGCGTGTCCTGCAGCAGCTGGCGTCCGCTGGAGTTGAGCTGCGTGCCGGCGGCATCGGAATCGCGGTAAGGAAGACCTGCGAACCCCGCGACGGGATCCAGGGCCTTGCGGTAATCGGACCAGAGACTCTCTATTGCACGCAGTTCAGTGGAGTTGCCGGCCGCCGACAGCTTGAGCTGCGCCAGCGACTGATCGAAATTCTGCACTGCGCTGCTCAGGTCCTTGACCGCCTGGCCGACGAAGGCCCGCGAACCGAGGCGGTCGCGGATCGCGACGAGCGATTTGGCGATCGCGAGCGGCTGGCCACGCTGCTCGCTCGCCAGCTTGAGTGCTGCGGTGTCGGCCGACAGTTGACTGGCAACCCGGTACCCGGGGACCAGCACCAGCCCGATGAACGCTACGAGCAGGACCAGGAAGCCGATGGTCGCGGCCTGGTCGCGCAAGCGTGCCGACAGATCTGTGGTCATGTTGCCCTGCTGTCCTGATGGCGAGCGGTCCGTACTGCTCATGGCGCTGGTACGTCGTCGGGTCGGAAGAGGATATTGGTCACGACGGTCGCCTCGATGTCCGGGTTGCCGACCGCGAGTGGCTTGAAGCGCCACCGTCGGACGGCATCGAGTGCGGCCCGATCGAATACGCCGGCCGGGCTCGAATTCACGATCTCCGCCGCCTTGACCTTGCCATCCGCATCCAGGGTCATGCGCACCCGCACTTCGCCACCGATGCCACGTTTCAGGGCGTCTTTCGGGTATTCCGGTGGCACGTACCTGATGCGCTTGAATTCACCCGGTGGCAACTGGCGCGGAGGACTCGGTTTGGCGAGGGCACTGTCTGGTGACGGCGCGGGCAGGCTTCGGTCATTGATGCGATCCGCCGTGCGTTGCGCGAGTTGCTCGGGCTGTGTCATGGGCGGCTGCGCGGTGGCTGCAGGCGGCGCGGCGCGTATCGCGGCGGCGACTTGGGTGGGGCTCACGCCGAGGCCGCGCGCTGCCGCGAGCCAGCGTTCCAGGTCGTCGCGTTGCGGCTGTGCCGCAGCTTCGCGAATCTTGAGCAGGAGCGCCTGCGTCAGCTCCGCCGTCGCCGCATCGGCCAACCCTTTGGGGTCCAATGGCATCCTGCGCAGTTGCGCTAGATAGACCTTCGCGCTGTCGCTGGCCGGGTCGACCAGCTTGTCCTCGCGGATTCGCGCCGAGACGAGTTGCGCCAGCTGTTGTGCATGCGCAGCGCCCTGCCGGCGACTGATTTCGTCTGCCGCTGCCACCTGTGCCTCCGCCAGCTTCGCCTCGACCCGTGCCAGCCCTGGATCACCCGGACGAATGAGCTTGAGCTGGGCGAGCGTGCCTGCGGCGTCGTTGAACTTGCGCAGCGCAAGTTCCGACTGCAGTCGCTCGTCGAGCAGGACATCGATTCGCTGCAGGCCTTCCCTGGCTTCCTCGTTAGCGGGATCCTGCGCGAGTACCGCACGGAAGTAGGCGAGGGCATTGTCGCCTGCGGGATCGGTGTAGTGACGCGCGTTCAGGGCAACGCGCGCCCGGTCCAGCAGCTCGTCGCTCGAGCCCGCCTGGACATCGGCGGCGTCCGTCGCCGGCAGCGCAATGGCGGGCTCGGCAATCCGGCTTGCAGGGGCGGTGGTCGCCGGAGCGCGCTCGTCCGTGTTAGGTGGGCGCAGCGTGAACAAAGCCGCGGTGACCGCGATGAGCACAACGCCGGCCGCGATGGGGAGCCATGTTCGCAGCTTGCTGCCGCCCGCCGAACCGGCGGTGCTGATCGCTCCAGTACGCGATCGACGAACATCGAGCCCGTGCTGGTCCACTGCACGCGCGGACGCAGGCGCGGACGCAGGCGCGACAACGATCGGCGCTGACTCGGAGGCAGCCGGCTCGACGCTCGGCTGCGTGGCCAGGGTGAGTCGAGCCAGGGCTTCCTCGCGTGCACCGTCGAGGACGGCGCTCGTCTGGCTCTGTTCGAAGGGGATCGACAAGATTGCAAAGGTTGCCGATCCCTTGACGGAACGCGCGACGTTTGCGCTCTCGTCGGGCGACGCAAGCACGACGACGATGCAGGTGCCGTCGGGCGACTGCACGCCCTCGACGGTCGCTGTGAGGTCCTGCTGGCCTCGCGCATCCAGCAGCAGCACGCACGGTCGCAATGGCCGGATGAACTCACGGGCTGCATCGACCGACTCAACGTGTCGAAACGTGGCTTCGCCATCCAGCGCCTGGCCGATCTGTTCGAGCAGCGTGTCATCGCTGGTCAGGGCGATGATTTCGACGCGCGGTGGGAGCGAGATGCTCGGCTTGCCAGCGAGTGCGGGGGTCGTGTGCGCCTGGGCGGGCGCAGGTATCGCGGTCAAGGGAACCCTCCTGTCAGGACGCCGAGCCGATGCGCTTGGCGCAATGGCTGTTGCACACAGGAGTGTAGATAAGGTGTATTTCCCAACCTTGTGCCACGTCACAGATCGGGAGGCGGAACGGCACCAGCCAGCGCTCGGCGACGCGGCCAAGCCGGTCGACTGGGCCCTCGGGTCACGTTATGTCGGATAACGCCAGAGCGTCACCATGGGGGCCCAGGCACGCCGGCGTCGCCGTTCCTCGAGGGATGACTTTCCGACTATCCCCTAAAGAAGGTCTGAAGAACTGATCATGGCAGAGGAGCGCGGCACAGGTTTGACGTTGAACGGGCCGATTGATCCGGTTTCGCGTACCAGCTTCGTCCGGCTGTCGACGCCGACGTGCGCCTTCATGCCGAAGTACCACTGCTTGCCCTTGGCCGTCTGATGCATCTCCGGATCGCGCTCGCTCGGTGATCGAGCTTGCTGAAGACACCGCCGGTAAATCAGAGTTTCCCTGGATTTCGCGAAGTATCGCCGCACTTTGTCGGCTCGCTCTCGGCGGGCTAGAATGCCGCACCGAAGGAGTTCCAATGACGCACCAGTTCGACGTTTTGGTTGAGAAGGATTCGGAGGGCTACTTTGTCGCCTCCGTTCCTGCATTGCCGGGGTGTCACACGCAGGCTCGTTCGCTCGATGAGCTTATGTCGCGTGTCAAGGAAGCGATTGAGCTCTGTCTCGACGAGCAAGGCGCTTCGCCCGAACCGCTCGATTTCGTCGGAGTGCAGCGCGTCACGGTCAACGCGTGACGTCCTACCCGGCGGTCAAAGGCAAAGACCTGGTGGCTGCCTTCGGTCGCGCGGGCTTTGTGGTGGCTCGCACGAAAGGTAGCCATCAAATCCTGCGTCACTCCGACGGCCGAGTCACCGTGGTGCCGGTCCACGCAGGTGAGACGATTGGTCCAGGACTCCTTGCGCGCATCCTTCGCGATGCAAAGATGAGCCGCGACGATTTGCAGAAACTACTGTGAATAGGCCGCGCGACATCTGACAAATCGCCGGAGCGCACGCGTGAGTCATAAAGTGCCAAGTGCAAAATGCCACAGCCGCGGCGCTCAGCTCAACCGTAAGGCCGCTCATGCAGGTTGCTGTCCCATCTCCCAGTGCAACACTCAAGGAGATATCGCGTGCTTCAGCTCAAACCACTGGATCAAAATGTTCCGATCCATCAGCAGGTCAAAACCGACGTCTCACCGGTTGTTTTGGTGAATGTGTTCCAAGTCGCAGAGCAGGACATCCCGACCCTGTTGCAAGCGTGGGAGGCCGACGCGAACTGGATGAAGCAGCAGCCAGGCTACATCTCATCTCAGTTGCATCAAGGCATTGCTGGAAGCACGGTATTCATGAACTACGCATTGTGGGAGTCGGGGGCCCATTTTCGGGCGGCGTTCAATCATCTCGAGTTCAAGCAGGCGCTAGGGCACTACCCGCAGCGTCGGTGGTTCTCCGCCCCGAATTGGTGAAAGAGCCAAACCCTAAGCCCTTCCGCCACTTCCTGTCCTTCCTGTCCTTCCTGTCCTTCCTGTCCTTCCTGCCCTTCCTGCCCTTCCTGCCCTTCCTCTACTTCCTCCACTTCCTCTACTTCCTCAGCGTGAACTCCGCTGAGCAATACGGGCACTTCGCCGAGCCGGTCTTCTCGACGGCCAAGTACACGCGGGGATGCGAGTTCCACAGGTGCATGCCCGGCATCGGGCAGGCGAGCGGCAGGTCCGCCACGGTCACCTCGTAATGGTGCTGGGCATTCGGCTGGATGAGCTTGTCGCTGCGTGCGGCCATCACGGTGCTGCTGCCTTGGCGTCGAAGTGAGAAGCGGGTCGGCCCGGTTCGGGAGCGCATTATCGCGCAGCCAGCCGCACTCGCGCTACGCGGTAGGCGTGCGGGGAGCACCCGCCAACATCAGCTCGTCGAGCTTTTCGATCGCGTCGTCGACGTCGATCAGGTCCATCACGCCCGACATCTCGATTTTCTCGGTCCACGGCAGGCTTCCGGCCGACCGGTTGAGGAAGCGGGTTGCGGCGCGATCGTAGCGATCCACGCACCAGCGGCGGCTGTAATAGGGGCCGCTGCGCTCCGGATTGGTGGCGGCATACAGCCCGATCACCGGCGTGCCGACCGTCGTGGCCATGTGCACGGGACCCGAATCGGGCGACACCAGCACCGTCGCCCGCTGCAGCGTCGCCAGCAATTCCAGCAGGGTGTCGCGCCCGATCAGGTTGCGGCACGGCTGCCGCATTGCCTGCTCGATCCGCGCGCCGTAGTCGAGTTCGAGCCGGCTGCGACCGCCGCACAGCAGCACTTCCATGCCGTGACGCTGCACGGCGTGATCCGCGAGCGCGGCATAGCGCGCGGCGCCCCAGTTGCGCCGCTCGTGGCTCGAGCAAGGACTGAGCACGAGGGTGCGTCGCGTCGCGTCGGG
>JAPLSF010000037.1 GCA_026398785.1 Pseudomonadota bacterium
ACCTTGCCGTCGATCTGCCCGCGCGCAGCCTGCAGGTCGGTCTTCTGCTGGGCAACCGCGCGCGCATAGGCACGATGCTCGGCACTGGCGCCGAGCAGGAAACGCCCGAGCGCCAGACCGGCGATGAAAATGCCGACGACGAGAACCGTGGCCAACAGCAGGCGTGGCCCCGTGAGGTCGATCTCTTTGGTGCGGCCACCGGGGCCGGTAACGAACCGCAAATTCATGCCGCGCCAACCCCTGGGGTGCATCGATGGCGAAAGGGACACAATCGCTGTACCAGCCAGCGGGCATCGTTGCGTCGTGTCACGGATTCGCGAGACTATGCCCCGACAAGCTTCCACTTGGCAAACAAATCGGCTGTTTGCGCAGTTTATCTTAACAATGACTGACCGCCTGAAATCGCTGTTCGGAGGCCTCACACCCGGCCTCGCCGCCCTCGAAAAAAAGGCCGTCGCGGCGCAGTCGCTGACCGAAAAAGTCCGCGTGCAGCTGGCAGAGGCCCTGCGTCCCCACCTGGTTGCGGCTACCCGTCGCGGCGACGACCTGGTCGTCATCATGGATTCGGCGGCCTGGACGCCCCGCGTGCGCTATGGCGCGCAACCGCTCAAGGTACGGCTGGAGTCGGGCGGCGAACCGCCCATCGGCAAGGTGCTGGTGAAGGTGCGGGGAAGGGGATAGGGGTTAGGGGTTACGGGTTAGTCGGAGGTACGGCTGCCGCATCCGGTTTGGCGAAATCTTCCGACTAACCCCTAACCCCTAACCCCTGTCCCCGCTCTACGCGGTGGCGGAAGCCGCCGCGACGTAGCTGATCGGTGCGTCCTGCAGCGTCGCAAACGTCACTTCTTCCCACGCAGACTGGTCAGCAATCAGCGTGCGCAGCAGGCGATTGTTGAGCCCGTGGCCCGACTTGAAGCCGCTGAACTCGCCGATCAGGCTGTGCCCGAGCAGGTAGAGGTCGCCGATCGCGTCGAGGATCTTGTGCTTCACGAACTCGTCTTCGTAGCGCAGGCCGTCCTCGTTCAGCACCCGGTAATCGTCGAGCACGATCGCGTTGTCGAGGTTGCCGCCAAGGGCCAGGTTCTGCGCGCGCATGTATTCCAGGTCACGCATGAAGCCGAACGTGCGGGCACGGCTGACTTCGCGCAGGAACGTGGTCGTCGAGAAGTCCATCGAGGCGACCTGTGACCGACGCTTGAACACCGGATGGTCGAATTCGATCTCAAAATTAACTTTAAAGCCGTCGTAGGGATCGAACCGTGCCCACTTGTCGCCGTCCTCGACCTTGACGCTCTTCTTGATACGGACGAAGCGCTTCGCGGCGTTCTGTTCCTCGATTCCCGCCGACTGCAGCAGAAAGACGAACGGCCCAGCGCTGCCATCCATGATCGGCACTTCGCTGGCGCTCAATTCGACGACGAGGTTGTCGATGCCGAGGCCCGCAAGGGCGGACATGAGGTGCTCGACGGTCGAGACCGTGCCGCTGTCCGCCGTGAGGCTGGTGCCGAGCGTGGTCTGGCTGACGTTGCCGGCCTTGGCCGGAATGTCGATGAGCTGGTCGAGATCGGTGCGGCGGAAGACGATGCCCGAATTCGCCGGGGCCGGACGCAGGACCATCAACACCTTCTTGCCGGTGTGCAGGCCCACGCCCGTGGCGCGGATCGAATTCTTGAGCGTGCGTTGCTTCAGCATGAATGGGATTTGGCCGGGAACTTAGCCGCGCACTTTACCACAGGCGTCACGCAAACCCTAAGCCCATGTTTCTCATGGGTTTATGAGGACGCAGCGCGCTGTGCCTGGGCCCAGGCTAGGTCCGCGATCGAGTCAGTGAACTGCGCGTACTCACGGGCCTGTGCGCTGACGGCCGTACCCCGCACCACCCGGCTGCGGATGCCATGGAAAATGCCGGCCAGCCGGAACATGCCGAAGGCCAGGTAGAACTCGAGGTCGCGCGGATCCAGCCGCAAGCCGGTGACCTGCTCGTAATGTGCCACGTACTCCGCTTCGGTCGGCAGGCCGAGCGCCGCCGCGTCCCGGTCGCCGAGCATCGGGGTCGAAAGCGAGGGCAGCCGATATGCCATGAGGTGGTAGCCGAAGTCGGCGAGTGGATCTCCCAGCGACGAGAGTTCCCAGTCGAGGATCGCCACGACGCGCGGCTCGGTCGGGTGGAACACCGCATTGTCCGCGCGGTAATCGCCGTGCACGACCGCGGCGGGCGGTTCCTGCGCCGGCATGTTGCGGGGCAGCCAGTCGATGACGCGCTCCATGGAGTCGCTGCGACCACCCGCGGTGTCTTCCAGGTACTGCTTCGAGAACCGCGCGATCTGCCGGCTCAGGTACCCGGTGGGTTTGCCGTAATCGCCGAGGCCGGCGGCTGCGGGACGCACCCGATGCAGACGCGCGAGGGCATCACAGAGCGCCAGCGAATGTGCACGCCGGTGCTCAATCGCCACATCCGGAAACGAGGGATCCCAGAAGATGCGTCCCGCGACATGGTCCATCACATAGAACCAGGTCCCGATCACGGTTTCGTCGGTGCAGAGCACGTGCGTGCGCGGCACGGGCACGTCGGTGTGCTGACCGAGCGCGCTGATGACTTTGTACTCGCGATCGACCGCGTGGGCCGAGGCCAGCAACTGGCCTGGCGGCTTGCGACGGAGCACGTACTGCTGCGACGGCGTCGTCAGCAGGTACGTCGGGTTCGACTGGCCGCCCTTGAACTGCCGGATCGACAGCGGCCCCGCGAACCCGGCAACGTGCGCCTCGAGGTACTGCTGCAAGCGGTCGCGATCGATCTCGAGACCGGGACGCATCTCGGTCGTCGCCGCTTCGATCGTCGAGACCGTCGTCGTTCCGGTCATGCGCTCACCCCGCGACCGTGGCCGGTCATTGCTTGCCCGAGAATTACTGGCCCGAGAATTTCGGCGTGCGTTTCTCGCGGAACGCGGCGACGCCTTCCTGGAAGTCGTGGCTATCGATGCAGGGCGCCTGCAGCCGGGCCTCGGCGCGGATCGTCTGCTCGTAGCCCATGTCGGGTGCGCTGCGCAGCAGTTGCTTCATGTAACCGAGCGCGATCGGCGCCGCGTCGCATAACTGTTCGGCCCAGGTCGCGGCCGCAGTCACGACCTGGTCGTCGGGCACGACGCGATTGGCCAGGTTCCATTCCAGGCACTTCGCTGCCGGCACGCGATCGCCGCTGATCGCCAGCTCGAATGCGCGGCGGTGACCCACGCGCTCGGTCAGCAGCCAGGTGAGGCCGCCGTCGGGCACCAGGCCGATTTTCGCGAACGGAACCTGGAAGAACGCGCTCTCGCCCATCACGACAAGGTCGCAGACGAGCGCGAACGAGCCGCCGATGCCAGTCGCGAAACCGTTCACGGCGGCGATCACGGGTTTCGGCATACGGGCGATCTCCCGCAGCGCAGCACCGTATTCCTCGTTCAGCTGACGCTCGACTTCGGTGCCCGAAGTCATGGGCTCGGCCTTGAGATCGGCGCCCGCACTGAAACCCCGGCCGGCACCCGTCAGCACGACGGCGCGGACGGAGTCGTCGGCAGCGACTGCCTGCAATTCTTTCTTCAAGGCATTGCGCAAGCCGGACGTGAATCCGTTCAGCGATTCGGGCCTGTTCAGCGTGACGATCGCGACGCGACCGCGGCGTTCAACCAGCACTTCACTCATGGCGACTCGATCTCCTCACGAAGCCTTGGCCGCGGCCTTCGCCGCGCCGTCATAGTACGTCTCGCCCGACTGCGCCCGCGCCAGCAGGCCCTTGGTCGGCTTGAAACGCTCGCCGTACAGCTTGGCGAGGCGCTTGCACTCGGCCACGAACTTCACCGGTCCGATCGTATCGATGTACGACAGCGTGCCGCCGGTGTAGGCCGGGAATCCCCAGCCGAGGATCGAGCCCAGGTCGGCTTCGTGCACGCTCCTCAGCACGCCTTCCTCGAAACAACGCGCGGTCTCGAGCGCCTGGATGTACAGCAGGCGCGTCTTGAGTTCCTCGACACCCGGCTGCGTCGCGAGTCGCGGATACTCGTTCGCAAGCCCGGACCAGAGCACCTTCCTGCCGCCTTCGGGGTAGTCATAGAAGCCCGCGCCGCTCTTGCGGCCGAGGCGCTGCAAGTCTGCGACGAAGTGCTTTACGACCGGCCAGCTGACCGGCTCTTTGTACCTGGCGCCGAGGTCTTCACGCGACTGCTGCATGACCTTGTACGCAAGCTCGAGGCTCACTTCGTCGCTGACAGCCAGCGGACCGACCGGCATCCCGGCCAGCTTGCCCGCACTTTCGATCAGCTGCGGATCGATTCCCTCGGACAGCATCTTCGCGCCTTCGGCGGTGTAGGTGCCGAAGCAGCGGCTGGTGTAGAACCCGCGGCTGTCGTTGACCACGATCGGCGTCTTCTTCAGCTGGCCGACGTAATCAAGCGCGCGCGCGATCGCCTCAATGCCCGTCTGCTTGCCGACGATGATCTCCACCAGCGGCATCTTCTCGACCGGCGAGAAGAAGTGGATGCCGATGAAGCTCTTCGGCCGCTTCGAGGCCTTGGCGAGACCCGTGATCGGCAGCGTCGATGTGTTGCTGGCGAATACGGCAGTCTTCGGAATGACGGCCTCGGCCTTTGCCGTGACGTCGGCCTTGATGCCGCGATGCTCGAACACCGCTTCAATCACGAGATCGGCGCCTTCGAGCTGCGCGTAGTCGAGCGTCGGCTTGATGCGTGCGAGCACGGCCTCGGCCTGCTCCTGCGTGCGACGCCCTTTTTCGACGTCCTTCGCCAGCAACTTCGCGGCATAGGCCTTGCCCTTCTCCGCCTGCTCGGCCGTCGAGTCGATCAGGATCACTTCCATGCCCTGCATTGCTGAAACGTAGGCTACGCCTGCGCCCATCATGCCGGCACCGAGCACACCGAGCTTCGTCACCTTCGACTTCGGCACGTCCGCCGGGCGCACCGAGAGCTTGTCAGCGTTACCCTTGTTCACGAACATCGTGCGGATCAGGTTGCGCGCGACCGGGCCGGTCACGAGCGTCGCAAAATACTTGGACTCGACTTCGAGACCCTTCTCGATCGGCAGCAAGGTGCCTTCGAAGACGCACGACAGGATCGCGGCCGGCGCCGGATAGTTGTGCAGCGTCTTCCTGGCGACGAGCGCCGTGGCGCCCATGAAGGTCTGCGTCGCACCTGCGCTGGCAAACGCCACGCCGCCCGGCACGCGATAACCCTTCTGGTCCCACGGCTGCACCGCCACCGGCGAACCCATGAGCCAGCGCTTGGCCGCGGCGATCAGCTCGCCTGCCGGCACGACTTCGTGCACCAGGCCCAGCTTTTTCGCTTCGGCGGCCGGGATGTTGCCGCCTTCGAGCAGGTACGGCAGTGACTGCGTCACGCCGATCAGGCGCGGCATGCGCTGCGTGCCACCGCCGCCCGGCAGCAGGCCCACCTTCACTTCGGGCAGCCCGACGAACGCCTTCGGGTCGTCGACAATCACGCGGTAGTGGCACGCCAGGCACACTTCGAAACCGCCGCCGAGTGCGAGGCCGTTGATGGCCGCGACGAACGGCTTGCCGCAGGTCTCGATCCGGCGCAGCAGGCGGCCCAGACCCGTGAAATTCTCGTACACCTGCACCGGCGTGAGCTGCGGGCCGAAGCTGCGCAGGAATTCCGTGAGGTCGTAGCCGGCGAGGAAGCTCGGCTTGCCCGAGGTGATGATCGCGCCGCGGATAGCCGCGTCGGATACGACCTGGTCGACGATCGCGGCGAGCTCCGTTTCGACGTCGGGCCCGAGCACGTTCATCGAACGTCCCGGGCTGTCCATCGTGATCAGGGCGATGCCGTCGGCGTCGACGGCCAGATTGAAGTGCTTAGGCATACTGCTGGTTCCTGGTCGGTCGGCGCGTCAGACGCGCTCGATGATGGTGGCCGTGCCCATGCCCGCGCCGACGCACAGCGTGATCAGCGCGGTATTGAGGTTGCGGCGCTCGAGTTCGTCGAGGACGATGCCCGTGATGATCGCGCCGGTAGCGCCCAGCGGGTGACCCATGGCAATGGCGCCGCCGTTCACGTTGACCTTGTCGTGCGGCACGGCCATCGCACGCATGAAGCGCAGCACGACGGCGGCGAACGCCTCGTTGACTTCGAACAGGTCGATGTCCTTGACCGTCATGCCGGCGCGCTTCAGCAACTTCTGCGTCACCAGCGCGGGGCCGGTCAGCATGATCGCGGGTTCGCTGCCGATCGACGTGAACGCACGGATGCGCGCGCGCGGCCTGAGGCCGGCCTTGCCGCCAAAACGCTTGCTGCCAACCAGCACGCCCGCGGCGCCGTCGACGATGCCGCTCGAGTTGGCGGCCGTGTGCACGTGGTTGATCGAATCGACTTCCGGGTACTTCATCTGCGCGACGGCATCGAAGCCGGCCTGCTCACCCATCGTTGCAAACGCGGGCTTCAGCGAGGCCAGGCTTGCCAGTGTTGCATCCGGGCGCAGGTGTTCGTCACGGTCGAGCATGACGCGGCCGAGGATGTCCCGGACCGGCAGGATCGACTTTGCGAAGCGGCCCTCAGCCCAGGCGGCAGCGGCGCGGCGCTGGCTCTCGACCGCGTAACCGTCGACGGTTTCGCGCGTGTAGCCGTCGAGCGTCGCGATGAGATCCGCACCCACGCCCTGCGGCACGAAGTACGTGCTGTAGGCGACGGCCGGGTCGGCCACCCACGCCCCGCCGTCGCTGCCGATCGGCACTCGCGACATCGATTCGACGCCGCCGGCCACCACCGCCTGCGACTGGCCGGACATCACCTGTGCAGCGGCATTGTTGATGGCCTCGAGGCCCGAGGCACAGAAGCGGTTCAGCTGCTGGCCCGGCACGGATTCGGCGTAGCCGGCGACCAGCGTCGCCACGCGCGCGATATCGGCGCCCTGCTCGCCGATCGGCGAGACGCAGCCGAGCACGACGTCGTCGAGCAAGGTCGTATCGAGGTTGTTGCGATCGCGCACGGCCTGCAGCGTCTGTGCCGCGAGCTGCATCGGTGTGATGCTGTGGAGCGAGCCGTCGGGCTTGCCGCGGCCCCGCGGCGTGCGGACGTGGTCATAGATGAAGGCGTCGGCCATGCGTGTGACTCCGGTCAGGCCGCGCGGGCGATCACGCTCCGCGTGGCGGTTCTTCAAATCCTACAGTTTGGGGCGGGCCCGTGGCCGGGGCCCACCCAACATCATAAAGGACTGGTCAGCGGAACGTCAGCTCGGCCGCGTCCCCTACCTAGGCCAGGCCGCCGGCTGCGCGCAGTTGCTCGATTTCCGCTGTGGAGAATCCCGCTTCCGCCAGGACCTCACCGCTGTCGGCGCCCGCGCGATGCGGTGCCTGGACCGGTGCGGCCGCGGTACGGCTGAACCGCGGCGCCGGCGCGTGCTGCTCGACGCCATTCACCGTGATGAAGCTGCCGCGCGCGACATTGTGCGGATGCCGCGCGGCCTCGCCGAGACTGAGTACAGGCGCGACGCACGCGTCCGTCCCTTCGAAAATGGCGGCCCATTCGTCGCGCGTCTTCGTCCGCACTGCAGCCGCGATGGCGGCTTCCGCTGCAGGCCAGTGCCTGCTGCTCGCTGGATATCCCGCCGCGAGGAATTTCCTGTCGACGCCCAGCTTCTCGAGCAGCAGCGCGTAGAACTGCGGCTCGATCGAGCCGAGCGCGAGGTACTTGCCATCGCTGGTCTCGAAGGTGCCGTAATAAGGCGCGGCGCCGGCGAGCATGAGTTGTCCGGTCTCGTCGCGGAATCCCGGATCAGCCGCACGTTGCGAGAAACAGAGGCAGAGCAGTGCAATCGCTCCGTCGGTCATGGCGGCATCGACCACCTGGCCCTTGCCGGAGCGCGACGCTTCCAACAACGCCGCGAGCAGGCCGGCGAGCAGCATCATGCCACCGGCGCCAAAATCCGCGATGAGGTTCAGCGGTGGAACCGGCTTGCGGCCGCGTTCGCCAATCAGGTGCAGGGCGCCGGTGAGCGCGAGGTAATTGATGTCGTGCCCCGCCGAATGCGCGAGGGGTCCGGACTGGCCCCAGCCCGTCATGCGCCCGTAGACGAGCTTTGGATTGCGCGGTAGACAGACGTCAGGTCCCACGCCGAGGCGCTCGGCCACGCCGGGCCGGAAGCCTTCGATCAATGCGTCCGCACCGTCGATGAGCCGCAGCAATGCGGCGATTCCTGCCGGGCTCTTCAGATTGAGCGCAATCGAGCGACGGTTGCGCAGCAGGGTGTCGACCGGATCGGGTTCGCCGGGCTGCGCGGAGGCGCGATCGACGCGGACGACCGTCGCACCCATGTCAGCCAGCATCATGGCGCAGAATGGCGCCGGGCCGAGCCCCGCGAGTTCGATGATCCGGATTCCCTGCAGCGGTCCCATGCGTTCCAGCCTCACGATGTGTTGCG
>JAPLSF010000391.1 GCA_026398785.1 Pseudomonadota bacterium
TGCACCGACACCTGCGCGTTGCTCGTCTTCGACGAAGTGCAGTGCGGCATGGGTCGCACCGGTTACCCGTTCGCCGCCAACATGTACGGCGTCTCACCCGACATGATCACGACGGCCAAGGCCCTCGGCGCCGGCTTCCCGTGCGCTGCGCTGCTGATGGCGGATCACGTTGCAGGCCACTTGAAAATGGACGATCTCGGCACGACCTTCGGCGGCGGCCCGATGGCCTGCGCGATGATCGAGGCCGTGGTGGACATCATCGAGAGCGAAGGCTTGCTCGCGAACGTGCGCAAGCTGTCGCAGCAGATGCGCGAAACCTGTGTCGTCGGGCCGGTGACGGGCACGCAGGGCGCCGGCTTCCTGCTCGGCCTGCGCACACGCAGACCTGCGAAGGACGTGCAGCGCGAACTGCTCGAACGGCACGACATCCTGGCCGGCACCAGCGGCGACCCGCACATCGTCCGTATCCTCGCGCCTTACGTGCTCGAGTCGCAGCACGTCGAGCAGTTGCACGACGCCCTCGCCTCCCTGCCGGCCTGAACGCCATGCGCAACTTCCTCGACCTGGCCGATCTTTCGCGCGACGAAGTCGTGGACCTGCTCGCGCTCGCCCAAAGCCTGCAGAGTCGCCCCGAGCCGAACGCACTCGCCGGAAAGATTCTCGGCCTCCTGTTCCTGAACCCGTCGCTGCGCACGCTGGCTTCGTTCCAGGCAGGCATGCAGCGTCTCGGTGGCACGGCGTTCGTAGTGACGCCTGGCCAGGGCACGTGGCAGGTCGAAACCCGGGACGGCGCGATCATGAATGGCGGCGCAGCAGAACACGTGCGCGAGGCGATTCCCGTGCTCGCCTCGTATTGCGATGCGCTCGGCATCCGCTCGTTCGCCGAGGGCAAGGACCTCGCCGCGGACATTGCCGAAGAGCAGTTCATGCGCATGGCCAACCTGTGCCCGAAACCGCTCGTCAACATGGAATCGGCCGTCAATCATCCGTGCCAGGCGCTCGCGGACTGGCGGACGATGGACGAGCTCGCCGTGCCGCGGGCCGGCAAATTCGTGCTGAGCTGGGTCTCACACCCGCGAGCGTTGCCGCTGGCCGTGCCGGCTGCGGCTGTGCACATGGCGGCGCAACGCGGCATGGACGTCGTCGTGCTGCGACCCGAAGGCTACGCGCTGCCCGACGCGATCATGCGCAAGGCGCGGGCAGCCGCCGCTGCTTCGGGCGGCAACGTCTCGGAGACTGCCGACCGCGAATCGGCCTTGCGTGGCGCGCACGTCGTGTATGCAAAGGAATGGGGCTCGCCGCAGCACTACTGCGACGCCGAGAGCGAGGCGAAGGCGCGCGCACTGCTCGGGGACTGGTGCGTGCGCGAGAGCTGGTTTCAGCATGCGCAGGCCGACTGCCATTTCATGCATTGCCTGCCCGTGCGGCGCAACGTCGCAGTCGCCGACGAAATTCTCGACGGGCCGCGCAGCCGCGTGGTCCGCGAGGCTGCCAACCGTATGGTCGTCCAGATGGCCGTGCTGCATCGATTGCTCAAGGGGAACTGACGATGATCGGACACAAGGTCGAACAGGCTGTCACGGTGCGGGCGCTGCGCGGCGCGGCTCCTTACATCCACATGTACAAGGGCAAGATCTTCGTCATCAAGACCGGGGGCGGTGCGTTCCGCGACGCCGGGACGATGCGTGCCTTCGTCGAGCAGGTGGCGATCCTGCACCACCTCGGCATTCGCGTCGTGCTCGTGCACGGCGGCGGCCCGCAGCTCGACGAGGTCACGGCGAAGCTCGGCGTGCAGACGCGCATGGTCCAGGGTCGTCGCGTCACGGACGCCGCGGCCATCGACGCGACCAGCATGGTCCTGAACGGCCTGATCAACACGCAGCTGGTCGCGTTGTGCCGCAGCTTCGGCATTGCCGCGATCGGCATCGGCGGCATCGACGGTGGCCTGGTGCAGGCGCACCGCCGCGCCCCGGTGACGCTCGCGAGTGGCGAGGTCGTCGACTACGGCATGGTGGGCGACATCGACGGCATCGACGGCACCGTCGTGACGCGGCTGCTGGACAGCGGTTTCCTGCCGGTCGTGAGCCCGCTGTCGTGCGACAACTCGGGCCAGTTGCTCAACATCAACGCCGACACGGTGGCTGCGGCGATCGGCGGCACGCTGGTCGCGGAGAAACTGATCCTGTGCACTGGCGCACCCGGCATTCTCGAACGCGTCGAGGATCCGCAGTCGCTGATCTCGTACACCGACCTGGCCGGGTTGCATCGACTGCGCGAGAAGGGTGCGATCACCGACGGCATGTTGCCGAAGTCGAGCGCCATCGAAGCCGCGATCCGCGGTGGCGTGCGCCGCGTGCATGTCATCTCGTACGCGGAGACCGATTCGCTGCTCGCCGAGATCTTCACCAACGAAGGCAAGGGGACATTGGTCGTCGCGGACACGAAGGCGCTGACGGCCGCCGAGCAAGGCCAGTAGGGTTGGTTCCGACTAACTCCTATCCCCTAGCCCCTTGCGACTACGAAGGACAGGTGCATGATTAGACTGTGGGACAAAGGCGCGCCGCTCGACGAACGTGTGCTGCGTTTTACGGCCGGCGAGGATCACGCCCTCGACAACCGACTCGTGGCTTACGACGTCCGCGCCTCGATCGCGCACGCCGAAATGCTGCACGAGTGCGGCCTGCTCGCTGCGGACGAACTGGATGCTATCCGCAACGGCCTGAATGAACTCGCGGCCACCCACGCCCGTGGTGAGTGGTCCGTGACGCTCGACCTCGAGGACGGGCAGACAGCGCTCGAGACTTTGCTCACGCACAAGATCGGTACCGCGGGTGCGCGCCTGCATGCCGGTCGCTCGCGCAACGACCAGGTACTCACGGCACTGCGCCTGTACCTGCGCGACGCCGTCGAGACCCTTGCCGAGGGAGCACGGCTCGTCGCCGAAGCGCTGGACGGGCTGGCGGCCGAGCAGGGCTCCATCGTGCTGCCTGGCTACACGCACATGCAGCAGGCGATGCCGAGTTCGGTCGCACTGTGGGCGCATGGCTTCGCTGCGGAAATCCGCGACGACATCGAAGGGCTGCGTCACTCACACCGGCGCATCGGCAAGAACCCGCTGGGTTCCGCAGCGGGTTACGGCACGCCCAACCTGCCCGTGAATCGCGATGCGACGCGTATGAAGCTCGCATTCCCTGCGAATCACGAGCCTGTGACGGCGGTGCAGCTGTCACGCGGCAAGGCGGAAGCCGAAGTGCTGTTCCAGGTGACGCTGCTGATGCAGGACGTCGGGCGGCTGGCGTCCGACCTGTTGCTGTTCTATACGCGTGAGTTCGGGTTCGTGCAGCTGCCCGATGCGTTCACGACCGGTTCGTCGATCATGCCGCAGAAACGCAACCCGGACGTCTTCGAACTGGTTCGCGGCCGCACGGCGACGGCGCAGGCGTGCCTGGCGGAAGTGCTCGGCATCACCGCCAAGCTGCCCTCGGGCTATCAGCGCGACCTGCAGCTGATCAAGGCGCCGCTGTTTCGCTCGATCGACGTCTGCCTGGAATCGCTCGATATCATGGCCGCCGCGATTCCGCAGGTGCAGTTCGTGCCGGAACGTATCCGCATGGACCCCGACATTCATGCGGCGGCCGAGGCCAACGAGCTGGTCGCGAAGGAAGGCATCCCGTTCCGCGAGGCGTACAAACGCGTCGGGGCGAAGCACCGCCGCGAGGAGTAACGCGGCGCGCGCAGACGCGTTAGCATCGGACCATTGACGCAACTGCGTGCAGGGGAGGACCTATGCGTGAATTCGCCGACGATGCGTTCCGGGAGGATTTCGGCAGACACGCCATGAACCCGTCCCTGGGGGCTCGCGCTCGCCGTCCATGGCTCGCGACGGTCTGCCGAAATCCTCCCGGAACGCATATCGGCGAATGTCTGGCGCATCGAGCACTGACTCTGGCGGTTGCGATGCTGGGGCTCGTTACCAGCGCGCACGCCGCGGACTTCTCCCGCCTCGGCAAGGAACTTACGCCGGTCGGCGCCGAGCGCGCCGGCAACGCCGACGGCACGATTCCCGCCTGGGACGGCGGCCTGATGCAGGCCCCCGCAGGCTGGACACCGCAGCAGGGCTACGTCGATCCGTTTCCGGGCGACAAGCTGCTCCTCACGATCAACTCGGCGAACGTCGGCCAGTACGAAGCGAAGCTGACCAAGGGGCAGGCAGCGCTGCTGCGCAAGTATCCGCAGAACTTCCGCATGAACGTGTACACGACGCGTCGTACGATCGGCTATCCGAAGGCCGTGACGGATCGCGTCATCGCGCAGGCGGGCAAGGTCTCGCTGCAGGGCTTCGGCCTCAAGGACCTGAACGGCTCGACCACGCCGTTCCCGATTCCCGAGAACGGTCTCGAGGCGATCTGGAACCACCTGGTGCGGTATCTCGGCGGCGGCATCGTCCGCGCGGGACACTCGTTCCCGGTCCGACCCAACGGCGACTTTTTCAAGATCGGCTTCTGGTCGCAACGCATCTACGCGGCGAACGTCGAAAACGTCGAGCCCAACCGGCTCTTCTACGCGCTCGGGTATTTCACCGAGCCTGCGACGCTGCGCGGCACGATCTTCCTGGTGCACGAACCGGTCGACCAGGTCGCGGAACAGCGCTCGGCGTGGATCTACAACTCCGGACAACGCCGTGTGCGTCGCGCGCCGGACCTTGCGTACGACGGCATCAACGACGGCTCCGAGGGCATGCTGACGACCGACCAGGTCGACGGCTACAACGGTGCGCCCGACCGCTTCGAATGGAAGCTGCTCGGCAAGCGCGAGATCTACGTGCCGTACAACTCGTACAAGTTGTCCGACAAGTCGCTCAAGTACAAGGACATTGTCTGGCCGAAGTCGATCAATCCCGACTACGTGCGCTACGAACTGCATCGCGTGTGGGTGGTGGAAGGCACGCTCAAGCCGGGTCAGCGTCACATCTACGGCAAGCGGACGTTCTATCTCGACGAAGACAGCTGGTCGGTGCTGGCCGAGGACGCATACGATACGCGCGGCGCCCTTTGGCGCGCTGCGATGCACGGCCTGCTGCAGGCGTACGACGCGCAGGTTCCGTTCTACCGTTTCGGCATCTACCACGACCTCAACAGCGGTGGTTACCTGGTTGGTGGTCTCGACAACGAGGTCAAGGAGCCGATCCAGTTCAACGCCAGGGCCAAGGTCGGTGATTTCCAGCCGGACGCACTGCGACGCCTCGGCGGAACCCTCTAGCGCGCGCAGTTGGCAGGTTCACCGTGCCGTGGTTTCGCGCCCTGCTCGTCTGGCTCGTCATCATCGTCGCCGAATTGGTGCATGGCACGCTGCGCACGTTGTATCTCGCGCCGGCAATCGGCGATTTTCCGGCCCGCCGCGTCGGCGTCTTCATCGGCACCGCCCTGATCTTCCTGATTGCGCTTGCGTTCACACGCTGGATCGGCGCGCAGACCCGGCAGCAGCTGTTGGGCATCGGCCTGCTGTGGGTCGTGCTGACGGTGATGTTCGAGTTCGGACTGGGGCGGGGCGTGTTCCACTACGATTGGTCACGCATGCTGAGCGACTACGATCTGTCGCGCGGCGGCCTGATGGGGTTCGGCCTGCTGGCCATGTTCTTCATACCGGTGCTGGCCGCTCGAGTCCGCGGCCTGCCTGCAGCCGGACACTGATGATCGGGAGGTGAGGTCAATGACAACGACTCGCACGATCGATCCCAAGCTGGACCTGATGCTCACGCGTGAGATCGACATCTCCGCCTCCGCGGCATGGCGCGGGTGGACGGAGCCCGAATTGATCAAGCAATGGTTCACCCCGGCACCCTGGAAGACAGTGGGCTGTAAGATCGACCTGCGCCCGGGCGGCGAATTCATGACGGTGATGCAGTCACCCGCAGGCGAGCATTTCCCGAACAGCGGTTGCTATCTCGAGGTGGTCAAGGATGCGCGCCTGACGTGGACATCAGCACTGGGCCCCTGCTTCCGTCCCGCGCCCGCATTTCCCGACGTTCCGCTCTTCACGGCCACGATCCTGTTCGAAGCGCTGTCAGACAGTCGCTGCCGGTACACCGCGATCGCAATGCACCTCGACGAAGCCGGCGCGCAGGCGCACGCCAACATGGGATTCCAGCAGGGCTGGGGTGCGGCGCTCGAGCAGCTGGTCGCGCTGATGAAGAAGGTTCAGTCGAGACCGAGCTGAAAGCCGGCGTCGAGGTCCTGCTTCGAATAGACCTTGAAGGAGATCAGCGTCTCCGAGCCCGTGATCCCCGGCAGCTTGCGCATCTTCTCGCTGATCACGCGCGCCAGGTCTTCGTTCTCGCGCACGCGCACCAGCGCGACGAGGTCGTACTGGCCGGCGACCGAGAACACTTCGCTGACACCTTCAAGCTCGGCCATGGTCTGCGCCAGTTCCGGCACCTTGTCGGTCTCGGCCTTGATCAGGACGACGGCAGTCACCATGGGAAGCCTCGGCAGTGATTAGTGACCAGTGATTGGTCGGCAGGGATTCTAGCCCCCAAAGCATTGAGCACCAATCACTAATCACTAACCACTACCCACTATCCACTGGCCACTGATCACCAATCACTTCCCTTCGGCGTCCGGCTGGTTCTCCGGCCGCGCCGATATGAACGCAGGCAGTCCTTCGAGGTGTGCGCAGATCGCGACCAGCCGCGGATAGGGCGCGACATCGACGCTGAAGCGGCGTGCGTTGTACATCTGCGGCACCAGGCACACGTCTGCAAGGGTCGGGGCGTTGCCGAAGCAGAAGCGCTGCTGGCCAACCTCGACCGGCGCGCCCGGCATCGATCCCACCCAGCGTTCGAGTGCTGAAAAGCCGCGATCGATCCAGTGCGCCACCCAGCGGTTGACGGCCGCGTCGTCCGCGCCGAATTCGCGGCGCAGGTAGCCCATGATCGGCAGGTTGTTCAGCGGATGCGTATCGCAGGCGACGACCATGGCCATGCCGCGGACGATCGCGCGGTCCCGCGCCGAGCCCGGCAGCAATTGCGGTTCTGGATGGATCTCTTCCAGGTATTCGCAGATGGCGAGCGATTGCGGGATGACGAAGTCGTCGTCAGCCAGCGCGGGGATCAGTCCCTGTGGATTGACCGCGAGGTAATCGGCCTTGCGTTGCTCGCCGCCATCGCGTAACAGGTGCTTCGGCACCGACTCGTATTCGAGGCTCTTGAGCGCCAGTGCAATGCGGACGCGGAACGCGGCCGAGCTGCGCCAGTACGTATACAGCCGGAATGCCATCTGCTTCCCCCCGGAGCGTTCAGACAATGGTCGTGCGCAGCGTGTCGAGTCCGTCAATGCCGGCCACGATGCTGTCGCCGCGCTGCACCGCGCCGACGCCTGCCGGCGTGCCGGTGAAGATCAGGTCGCCTGCCTGCAGTTCGAACAGCGTCGCGAGCTCGGCCACGATCTCGGGCACGCTCCAGATCAACTCGGACAGGTTGGCGTCCTGTCGCGACTGACCGTTGACCTCGAGCCAGATGCGACCCGACGCGAGGTGACCACCGTCGGTCACGGGACGGATCGCCGAAATCGGCGCGGAGTGATCGAACGCCTTCGCGACGTCCCAGGGCAGTCCATGGTCCTTCGCATGCGTCTGCAGGTCGCGACGCGTCAGGTCATTGCCGACCGCATAACCGAACACGTGCTCGAGCGCCTCGGTCGCAGAGATATGCTTGCCGCCCTTGCCGATCGCGACGACGAGTTCCACCTCGTGGTGCAGGTTCGACGTGCGCGGCGGGTAACGCACCGGCGAGCCGTTCGCAACCACTGCGTCGGCAGGCTTGGTGAAGAAACACGGCGGCTCGCGCAGCGGATCCGATCCCATCTCGCGCGCGTGCGCAGCGTAATTTCGCCCGACGCAGTAGATGCGGTGCACGGGGAAACGCACGGACGAACCGGAAATCGCGACGGTTGGTCGCGGCACGGCGAACGGAAGCGAGTCGGCTGTCATCGTGTGCTCCTCGGTGTGCGAACGGGCCGACGCCTGCACGCGCAGCAACTCGGGCAGGAAGACTTCCTGCACGAGGATAGGCCGGCCGCCGAGCCGGTACACGGCGCGGCGAGCCCACAAGAGCGCGTCACCCGTGACGACGCGCGCGGCCTCGGCAAGCGGGTGGCACGCAGGGAGTTCGGCGTATTCGAGCGGCTCGCGCTCGAGCGGATCGTCCACCTGGCGCAGCGCCTCACCGAGCGGCGAGTCGCC